>JAZTYT010000095.1:0-2290 GCA_045637045.1 Christensenellaceae bacterium
GCATACTCGCAAGAAATGAGAAAGGCGCGCAGTAGCCACGTAATAACAGGGCTTCCCGACGCTTATGGTAGAGGCAGAATTATCGGCGATTATAGGCGCGTTGCGTTATATGGTATCGATTACTTAATCGAGTGCAAAAAAAAGGATAAAGCAGATTTAGAGAGTAAGTTATACGATAGCGAACAAATTTGTTTGTGTGAAGAACTTACCAAACAAATTAATTTCTTATCATATATGCTTGAAATGGCAAAGTCTTATGGCTTTGATATTTCAAAACCTGCTAAAAACGCCAAAGAAGCAGTTCAATGGACGTATTTTGCATATCTTTCCGCTATTAAAGAGCAATACGGCGCTGCTATGTCGCTCGGTAGAGTTTCAACCTTTTTCGATATTTATTTTGAACGTGATATTAAGTCAGGAGTTTTAACTGAAACTCAAGCACAAGAGATTATTGATGATTTTGTTATAAAACTACGTATTGCTAGGCATCTTCGTACCCCAGAGTATAATGAACTTTTCGGTGGCGACCCTATGTGGATTACCGAAGCGCTCGGTGGTATGGGGCAAGACGGTAGAACATTGGTTACCAAAACCACTTATAGAATGCTTAATACTCTATATACGCTCGGTTCTTCACCAGAGCCTAACTTAACTGTTTTGTGGTCTAAAAATTTACCCAAACCATTTAAGGAATTTTGCGCGAAAATTAGTATTGACACCGATTCTATTCAATATGAAAGCGATGATTTAATGCGTGAAATTTATGGTGATGATTACGCTATTGCTTGCTGTGTTTCGGCCATGAAAGTCGGCAAACAAATGCAGTTCTTTGGCGCAAGGTGTAATTTAGCAAAACTTTTATTAATTGCGTTAAATGGTGGGTACGACAACCAAAGTGATATGCATATCGGCCCGCAAATGCCCGTTTTATCGGCAGATAAACTTGATTTTTCCGTCGTTAAAGAACGTTTTGATATTTACGTTTCTTGGCTTGCTAAACTTTACGTTAACACCATGAACGTTATTCACTATATGCACGATAAATACGCTTATGAAAAAACCCAAATGGCGCTACACGACACTTTTGTGGATAGGTTTATGGCGTTTGGTGTTGCAGGTCTATCAGTTGTTGCCGATTCGCTTAGTGCTATAAAATACGCTAACGTTAAGCCTATCTTGAACGAAAAGGGCTTTATCGTTGATTTTGAAACGGTTGGATTGTTTCCAAAATACGGCAACGACGACGATAGGGTAGACTTAATTGCAAAAGATTTGACTCACCAGTTTATAACCGAGTTGAGAAAAACCCCGACTTATCGTAAGGCAATTCACACTTTATCAGTTTTAACCATTACGTCTAACGTTACTTACGGTAAAAACACGGGTGCAACACCCGATGGAAGAAAGGCAAAAGAACCTTTTGCGCCTGGTGCTAACCCTATGCACAATCGTGAAGAAAACGGCGCTTTAGCATCACTTAATTCGGTTGCTAAAATCAGTTACGACGATTGCCGTGACGGTATTTCAAACACTTTTACTATAACTCCAACTGCACTTGGTAAAGACGCTGAGCAACGCATAGAAAATCTTGTTGGAATTTTAGACGGTTATTTTGCGAAAAACGCCCATCATATAAACGTTAACGTTCTTAATCGTGATACACTTTTACAAGCTTACGAGCACCCCGAAAACTTCCCGAATTTAACCATTAGGGTTTCGGGCTACGCCGTTAATTTTAACAAACTCTCGCGCGAACAACAGCGTGAAGTTATTTCTAGAACGTTCCACGGTCAATTATGAAATTAAGCGTTGGTTACGTTAATTCAATTCAATCGTTAGGTGCGGTTGACGGACCGGGGATTAGATTCGTTGCTTTTTTGCAAGGCTGTCCGCTTAGATGTTCGTGTTGTCACAACCCTGAAACTTGGCGGTTTAACGTGGGGGAAACGTTTTCCGCACAACAACTGTTCGATAAGGCGGTTAGGTTTAAGGAATATTTTGGCGAAAAAGGTGGCGTTACTCTCTCGGGTGGCGAGCCGATTTGCCAATCCGAGTTTGTTTACGACTTTTTTTCGTTGTGTAAAGCGAACAATATTAATACGTGTTTAGACACTTCGGGCTGTATTTTAAACGATAGTGTAAAAAAAGCCCTATCCGTTACGGATAGAGTGTTATTGGACGTCAAATATCCTTCGCCATCTCTTTATAACAAGCACGTTGGTTGCAATTTGTCTAAGGTATTAGAGTTTTTGACCTATTTAAAGGCGGTAAAACTGCCCACAACGATTAG
>JAZTYT010000096.1:0-1663 GCA_045637045.1 Christensenellaceae bacterium
AAAACTTACACCGCTTGAGTGTTGGCGATTGATGGGGTTCGATGATGAGGACTTCCACAAGGCGTGGCAGAGCGGTGTTTCTAATTCTCAGCTTTATAAACAAGCAGGGAATTCTATTGTAGTTGATGTATTAGAGAAGATTTTCGCAAATCTTTATGAAGAGGAAGAACAATGCAAAACGGAAAAGCAAGACATATTATCGAAGGTGTGCCAGTTTTTTGCGCATGTGATGAAATAAAAGACATAAACGAATTGAAAGAAAATCCACGCAATCCGAATATGCACTCAGACGAACAAACAAGGCTTTTAGCTGAGATTATTCTAAAGACTGGTTGGAGAGCGCCGATTACTATTTCAAACCTTTCAGGGTTTATAGTAAAAGGGCATGGACGACTTCAAGCGGCTAAAATTGCAGGGTTCAAAGAAGTCCCTGTTGAATATCAAAACTTTAAAGATGAAGAAGAAGAAATGGCAGCACTCTTAGCTGATAATAAAATCGCAGAGTTAGCTGAAATCGACACTTCAAAACTTTCTGAAATCTTTAAAGATATTGAGTTTGAGGATATTTCCTTAACAGGTTATTCTCAAGAAGAATATGACGAGCTTATCGGCGCATTTGAAGAAGCGGAGCTATTAGGCGACCCTGACGAAGTGCCTGAAGAAGTTGAAACTCGTTGTAAGCGTGGCGATATATGGCAATTAGGTAATCACCGCTTAATGTGTGGCGATTCCACTTGTGTTACTGAAGTTGAAGCCTTGATGAATGGGGTTAAGGTTGATTTATACCTAACAGACCCACCATATAACGTTAATTACGAAGGCAAAACCAAAGACAAACTCAAGATTGAAAACGACAAAATGGACAACGCAAACTTTAGACTGTTCTTGCGTGATATGTTTTCAACAGCCGATATGGTGATGAAAGAGGGCGCAGTTTTCTATATTTGGCACGCTGATTCAGAAGGCTATAACTTCCGAGGTGCATGTTTTGATGTGGGTTGGACTGTGCGCCAATGTATAATTTGGAACAAAAACACAATGGTTTTAGGTCGCCAAGATTACCAATGGAAACACGAGCCTTGCTTGTATGGTTGGAAAGATGGTGCAAGTCACTTATGGGCAAGCGACAGAAAACAAACAACTGTTATTGATTTCAATAAGCCTGCACGAAATGGTGAACATCCAACAATGAAGCCAGTCGGTTTATTTGATTACCAAATCCAAAACAACACCAAAGGCGGGGACGTTGTTTATGACTCTTGCGGTGGTTCAGGTACAACCTTAATCGCTTGTGAGCAAAATAAAAGAATCGCTTATGTGATGGAATTAGACCCGCATTATTGCGATGTTATTATCACACGTTGGGAAACCCTAACAGGTAAAAAGGCGGTGTTATGTTCGTAATTTTAGTGGCTATGGATAAAGAGGCAAAGTATATTAACTGCCCGAATGCTAAAGTTATCGTGACCGGCATAGGTGTTAACAACGTTATTAAAACGTTAAGCCGAGCTATCGCTAATGGAGAGATAAAACTCGATGATAGGATTATCAATGTTGGTTACGCAGGCTCTACAGAGTACGATTTGGGGCAGATAATTTCTGTGCATAAATCAAAACGCTACAAGCCATCTGTTACAGTGAACGAAGGCTATTATAAGCTCCA
>JAZTYT010000097.1:0-3770 GCA_045637045.1 Christensenellaceae bacterium
TTTAAATTAAATAATTTAAAAAGGCTACCTTTTAAGGTAGCCTTTTGGGTTATTAAGTTGCTTAACCAAATTAAGCCCACATATAGTCGTCATCATTTGGTGCTTTGACTGTTTGCGGCTCACATTCGCTTATGCTTAAGCCCAATTTTGCTTGGCTTTCAGCACTATAACCACCCATGCCGTCGCTTCCTTCAGCATTGACTTCACCATAAAAACGAACGCTATTTACGATTGCAGATTTTTCAGCGTATATAACTTCAAATTGGAAAATAGCGTCTGCAGCCTCGTATTCATCGGCTTCTTCAAGCTTTAATTCAGCGTAAACCTTATCGCCGTCAAGATAGAAAATAGGTTCTCCGCTAAAATCAATGCCTAAAGATTCAATAAGCGCGCCAAATATCTCCGTGCCGTAAAAACCTTCGGTTACCAAATCGTCAAAGCCGTCAAACTCAGTATCTTCTACAGGTTGCATAACCTTTATTTCTTCAGTACTCTTTTCTCCGTCTACTTCTTCGGTCATTTTAGCTTCAATGTAAGCAACGCCGTCAACCGCGATTATTTTGCCCTTAACCGATTGACTCATTACGGCAACTTCCTCGTGGGAATTCCATTTGCTCTCACCTTCAACTTCAACCTCAAACTCAAGCTTCATATTAATCTGACCGCTTTGTGTAACACCAATTACGCCGCTAAATTCCATCGTTTGCTTGGTATTATACTCTCTTACGCTACCTTTACTTTCAGATTCTTCAACAATCTTAACGTCAATTTTAAACCATTGTTCTGTTAAAGCTTCAAGCTTTTCTCTATCAGATTCAAAATAAGCGTTTTGTCTTTCAACAATAAAGCTTTCAGCTTGATCCATGCTAACCTTTTCGCCACTTGTTTTAATCTTACTTAAAACGTTGGTGGATTTTCCTCCTCCACAAGCGACTAAAGAAACAGCACATAAAACGACTAAAATTAAACTTAAAATCTTTTTCATAGCAAAACATACTCCTTGCTTTTTATATATTATACAATGATTTTATAATTTTGTCAATACCTTTCAAAAAACTAACCGCCGCCACTTTTTTTATTTAAGCTGTTGATTTTTGGTATTTTGTATGCTACAATATATTCCTAAATTATCTAAGGGGGGTGGTTTTATGAGCGAATTTAACAAGTATTACGATGAATTTCCTAATCCGATAGTGCAAACACAGTATACAAACGATGCACCCGTTAATGAAGAAACTAAATTTAAAAGCGAGCAAAACCCAATCCCCAGTAACGATATAAAACGGGTAACTGCTAAAAAAACGGCAACCAAGCTACAATCCTTAGCAGCATCACTTATTGCACTTATAGTAGTTCCCGTTGTGGGCGTAACCTCAAGCACACCAAAGGCTGATGCACCAACAAGCAGTATTGAGTCAACCATTCAACCCCCAACCTCATCTCAACCAAATGAGCCGCCAAAAGAGCTTATTACAGAGTTTTACGGCGTGACCGTTGACACACTTGCCAAGCGCCTAAAATTTACGTTCAGTCTTGATTTTATTGATGAAAACAACCAGCTTAGCGATTTCAAGGCATATATTTCAGTCACCGAGCAAATGGCGCTTAATTATTACGGGCTAAAGGTTATTGAAGGCGGCGTTTTCCCACTTGATATGGACTACGCAAGCTACGATAACACTTCTGTTGACTACTCACAGCCTGCCAAATTGTTTTATATTCCACTTGAGCTGACAGACCCTACCGCCCCTTATACGGTTGACCTTGAGGGCACTATCATTGAGCTTGAAACGCCCCTGCACCTTACCGTAACATGCGTACGCACGGTAGATGGAAACAGCCAGACCATTGTTTTGCACTCTGAAGAGCATACGATAAATTACGAGCCGTTTATGGACGTTTATATAGACGGTGGGCCGCTGGTTAACGCCAATAACGAGCTTAATTGCTCCTTTAACGTTTACGACGGCGCGTTTATAAACGGTCAATATGAAAATTATCTAACAAACTACGTTATAACGGTAACAGATGAGACGGGCAAGCAAGTGGTTTACACCACAGACTATTACCCCTACCCTAACGAAATCAGCCTTGAAGAGCTTCAACTTACCGATGGACAAGAAGTTACGCTTAACATAAAGATAACTGCTACCTCCGTATTTTTGAGCGATACGGGCTATACGGTTACACTTTTTGACCAAGACCTGCACGGCTACGTTGAAGAGGCACAGGCAACTAATTAATATAAATAACTAAAGGAGTACGACTACACCTATGAATAAAAACAAGAAAAAACAAAGCGTTAACAAAGCTTTAAACATTGCGTTTATTATCATTTTTGGCTTGGGCGCAATAGCGGTTGAGGTTTTTGCACACCATCTGTTTGGCGAAAATTCAATATTTAATAAGGATATCAGCCAAAATCTTCCGCTTTTGAATAAGCTCTTTAGAGCCTTACCTTCACTTATCAGAACGGTACAAATAGTATTTATCGCATTGTTTTTTAACCTCTTTTTAAAGGGCGTGCTGGTTGGTGGGTTTGCAAAGAGCCGCAGAAGCACAACCATAGTTAAGCTTTTATGCAACTTTTTAAAGTGGGTTATCACACTCGTTGCAGTATTTGTAGTTATAGGCGCATGGGGCGTTGACACTACAACCTTACTTGCAAGCGCCGGTATTTTAACGCTTGTTATAGGTCTTGGCGCGCAAAGCTTGGTTGCCGATATCGTTGCAGGGCTGTTTATAGTTTTTGAAAACGAATACCAGGTTGGCGATATCGTGGTTATCGACGGCTGGCGTGGTACGGTGCAGGAAATCGGCATACGGGCAACGCGCATTGAAGACGCGGGCGGTAACATTAAAATCATAAATAATAGTGCAATAACTACGGTTATTAACCAAACGCGTCAATTATCGCTTGCAACCTGTACGGTTGGCATTGAATATCAAGAAAATTTAGAACGCGTTGAACAAATTATTAACGACAGCTTACCTGTTATCAAGGAAAAGATACCTGCAATAAAAGATGGCCCATATTATAAAGGCGTTGACCAGCTTGCCGCATCAAGCGTAAACTTACTTATTATTGCAAAATGTAACGAAACCGATATTTATCAGGTTAAACGCGATTTAAACCGTGAAATTAAGATTTTGTTTGATAAAAACAATATCAATATTCCGTTCACACAGGTTGTTGTTAACGCAGCTAATACGGATACTAAAAACCAATAAATTATTACGCAAATTAAAAGCGGTTGACCATAACGGTCAACCGCTTGTTTTTTAATTATTAAGTTAGTTTAATAATTGTGCTGCAATTCTAATATAAACATCTTCTTCAAACGTTGAAGATAAACCAGCGTATTGCAAGATTTCAACAAAGCCAGCAGTTACGTAAACGCTACCGTCTTCATAACGACCTGTTAATTCTTCGCTTTCAGTGAACGCATAGAGCTTGAAGTAAGTTTCTTTTGCAGCTTCTAAACCTTCGTTTTCAGCAATTGTGTAAAGCTCAAGTGAAGGAATCATACTCATAGCGTATGCAATGTAGTAGCATGGTGATTCGATACAAACTCTTCTCCAGTAATCGCTTACACCAAGGTCACCTAAACCATATTCAGCAATAATTTCGTTGAATAATTCGTCGTATGACTTAACTGAACTATCATATGGCGTACCATCAGAGTATTTACCTGAATAAACAACGTATTCAAATTCGTCAACAGCAGTTGAAATTAATGTGTTTGCAAATGCTGAATACATATTGTAGT
>JAZTYT010000098.1:0-3096 GCA_045637045.1 Christensenellaceae bacterium
TTTACACCCTGGTAAGGCTTATGCCTAACGACTATATAGACTTAAAATACGCCGAACAACTTAAAAGTGGCTCAATAACGCAGGAGCAGGTTAACCAATTCAAGGCAATGTACGGGATTGGCGATAATTCCTTCAAGGGCATTATTGGTGGTTACGGTAAATGGATAGGCAGGCTTTTGCAAGGCGATTTAGGTAGGTCGTTTAAATACGAAAAGGACGTTGCTACCGTTATCGGCGACAATATGTGGATTTCCTTTGCCATTGCAGTTGTTGCAACCATTTTGCAATTCTTGATTTCCATACCGTTAGGTATATCGGGCGCAACACACCAATATTCCGTGCGCGATTACACCGTTACGGTGTTCACGATGATAGGTATATCATTGCCTACCTACTTTTTTGCAGCAATAGTTATCAAAATTTTCTCGGTTGAGCTTGGTATTTTACCTGCAGGCGGTCTTATTTACGCAAGTAAGGACTACGTTGACACCTTTGCAGGTCAGCTTGACAAATTCGGGGATATCATAGAGCACCTTATTCTTCCTATTTCGGTAAGCGTAATACTTTCTATCGGTGGGCTTATGCGTTACACCAGAACAAATATGTTAGAAGTTTTAAACTCCGATTACATAAGAACTGCAAGGGCTAAAGGCTTGTCTGAAAACAAGGTTATTTATCGCCACGCTTTCAGAAACACTATGATTCCTTTGGCAACCCTGCTTGCAGGTATTTTACCGTCGCTTTTCGGTGGTATGATGATTACCGAACAGGTTTTTGGTATCGACGGTATCGGTAGGCTTGCTTATCAGGCGTTAAGGGAAGGAGATATTCCTTTCGTTATGGGCTACAATATGTTCCTTGCCATTTTGACGGTTATAGGAACGTTATTATCAGATATTATGTATTCAATAGTTGACCCAAGGGTTAAACTCGGAAAGTAGGTGCAGTATGGAAAAAGATAAATTAAACGTTACGCCCGAAACCGAAATTATTGAAAACGCACAGGTTTTAGGCGAAGAAACCAAAGAATTAACACAAAACTCACCCGAAACGGTGATTGAAGCACAACAAGAACAGCCTGTTGAAGTTAAAGCTGAAGCCAAAGCTGAAGCAAAAGAAGAAAAGCCTGCCGAAGCCAAAGCTGAAGCAAAGGAAGAAAAGGCTACTGAAAACAAGGGCGCGACAGGTGCTGAAATCGTTGAAGAACAGCAAACCTATAAAGAAATGAGCCCTATTCAGCTTGTTTTTAGAAGATTTTTCCGTTCAAAGCTTTCTATCGTAGGGCTTATAATGATAGTTTTCTTATTTGCCTTCTCATTTTTAGGCCCTGTTATTTACACGGGCGTCAACAACTGGGGCGAAGCAACGGTTGACAGGGGCGAATTTATTGACCAGCACTACGACGAATATACCATTACCGACGCAAACGGAAATGAAATTATCGTAACCGAAGTAGTTGAAACAACCGACACTATCAATAAATACGCGTCACCTTCAAAAAGCCATTTATTAGGCACTGACGAAAAGGGTATGGACGTTTTCGTAAGGCTTATGTACGGTGGCAGAATTTCACTCACGATAGGCTTTATAGTAGTTATTTTAGAAACCTTATTGGGCGTTTTACTTGGTGGTATCGCCGGGTATTTCGGCAAGTGGGTTGACCAGCTTATAATGAGAATAGTTGATATCTTCAACTGTATACCAACACTACCTATTTTGCTTATCGCGTCAGCGGTAATCGATTCTTGGCAGGTTGAAGCCGACCAACGTATTTACATCCTTATGGTTATAATAACCATATTTGGCTGGAGCGGTACTGCAAGGCTTGTTCGTGGTCAAATTTTATCCTTGCGTGAGCAGGAATATATCACGGCAACCGAAGTTATGGGGCTTCCTACCTGGCGTAAAATATTCAAGCACTTAATACCAAACGTAATGCCACAGCTTATCGTTTCAATGACGCTTGGCTTGGGCAGTGTAATTTTGTACGAATCAACCTTAAGCTATTTAGGCTTGGGCGTTCAACTGCCAAAGGCCGCTTGGGGTACTATGATTGCAGGCGCAAATAACCCCGACGTACTTAATTACCACCTTAATATGTGGCTTCCTGCAGGTATTTTAATAGTTATTGCCGTTCTTGGTTTTAACTTCGTTGGCGACGGGCTTCGCGATGCGATGGACCCTAAAGCTAAAAAGTAAGGGGGACGAATATGGCTAAAAAAGATAACGGATATATATCCATCAAGGAAAGCAGAAAGATAATCAAATACAACATCAAAATGATGAAGTATTACGAGTCGTTAAAGCGCGCAAAAAAGGAAGAAAGTGAGTACACGACTTCTATGCGCAACCCTGAAAACATCATTGAAATACAAGACTTAAAAACCTGCTTTTTTACCGATAACGGTACGGTTATGGCGGTTAACGGCGTATCCTTTGATATTCCAAAGAATAAAATCGTTGGTGTTGTTGGCGAGTCGGGCTGTGGTAAAAGCGTAACGTCTTTATCGGTTATGCAACTTGTACAAGCCCCACAAGGGCAGGTTGTTGAAGGGCAAATCAGATTTAACCGTTCAGTAAAAGGTGAAGGTGAAAGCACCGAGCAAAACGTTGCTTACGACATTGCAAAAATGCCAACCGAAGCAATGTATAAAATCCGTGGTAAAGATATTACCATGATTTTCCAAGAACCAATGACAAGCTTAAACCCAGTATTCACCATTGGTTTTCAGCTTGACGAAGCAACCTTTATACATAACCCTGAAACGCCAAAGGAAACGGCAAAGGAACACAGCATAGAGCTTTTAACTAAGGTTGGTATCTCTATGCCCGAGCACGTTTATAACAGCTACCCCCACGAGCTTTCAGGTGGTATGCGCCAACGCGTAATGATAGCAATGGCGCTTGCAGGCAATCCTAAACTCATTATTGCCGACGAGCCTACGACTGCGTTAGACGTAACTATTCAAGCGCAAATTTTGGAACTTTTAAAAGATATTCAAAAATCGCAAGGTTGTTCGGTTATGCTTATAACTCACGATCTCGGCGTTATAGCGGAAATGGCGGATGAAGTAGTAGTTATGTACGCAGGTAAGG
>JAZTYT010000099.1:0-4988 GCA_045637045.1 Christensenellaceae bacterium
TTTTCAACTCCTTGGCTCACAGAACGACATGGCTACGATCCGACTTGAAGAGTATGAGTATTTTTAAAAAGATATTTAAAAAGAAAAAGATAGAAGCAAAAAAAGAAGACGGGTGCTGGTATAACAATGAGCACGAAAAGGTGCATAAGTTATCTCTTGTACCTGTGATTGAAGATAGTGCTTTGGCAAGTCCAAACGCTCCCTATTACTCGACTTCTAAAGCTAACCAAAATCATTAATTTGCAATATTAAAGCCCTTGCGTTTAATACAAACGCAAGTGCTTTTTGCTTTGTTAAACGGCTTATAGGCCGACTTTTTGATTAATAAAGCATATTATCAATGATTTTATCAAGGTGGTAAGGGTGTACGCCAACGACTTCGGTCAGGTATAGATATGCTTGCTTCTGCAAGGTGTTAGCTTCAGGTGCGTGTTGGGTTAAAATTTGCGCGTAGTCGTCAATTACGTCACCGTTTCGGCTACCACCTATTTGGCCGTAAAGGGAGAAGATATAATCTTGTTTAAGAGTATCAAAGTCAACGCCTAAAAGCGCGTTCAATAAAAATGCAACTGCACCAGTTCTATCCGTACCGATAGAGCAGTGGAAAACTATTGGGTAAGCGTTTTGGTAAGCAAAGGTTTCAAAAACGGCTTTTAACGAATCAAGGTTTTCTTCAGCTTCAATTATATTGCCTTTCTTGGTTGTCATTGGAAGATAGAGATAGTCAATCTTGTCACCGAAGGGATAGTGCAAAATATCGTCGTCAGGATTGCCACGTAAATCAATTTGCGTTTTAATCCCAAGCTTGGTTAAAGCTTCTAAACCCTTTTGGTCAGCCGTGCTACCCGATAAGGTATCAAGCCTTGCCGTGCGATAGATAAGCCCTTGTTTTACGCGATTGCCGTTTGAAGTAAAGTGCCCGCCTAAATCACGCGCGTTGGTTACGCTTGATAAATCAAGGTTGCGTGGGGCAGAGCAGTTTGTTACAAAGTCATAAGTTAAAGATAAGCTTTCGCCGTTTGATAAAACCTGTTCAATCTTACAATAATATGATTGACCTACTAAAAGGTTTGTAAGCCCAACGCTTGTTTTGGTTGTTTCAATTACTTCAACGATATTTTCAAGCTTGCTGTCTAATGCGATGGTTAATTTGTAGTTACCGGTTATAGCGCTGTCAAACGCCCAAGAAAGGGTAGTTTCTAACGGCTTGCTCTTTTCCTTTTTGCCGTTTGCCGTTGACCAAAGGTTTGCAGGTATCGTTGAGTAAACTTTAATTTGTTCAGGCGTATGGAAGCTTGTAACACGGCTTGTCGCTACGTAATTTACGCCGTCAAAGGTTGCGCTTGCCGTTGCCCATTTGGTGTTCGTTATATCGCAGGTTATACCGTTATAATTTTCAGATACAGGCGTGTCTTGAATAGTCAAAAGTGCGTCTATAAGCTGATTATCGTAACAATTTTGACAATCGAACACTAAATATGCCTTAACGTTTTCCGTATCAAAATAAAAGGCTGGCGCGTCGGTGTAGGTGTGATTACCGTCAGGGCAAGAGAAAAATTCTTTCCTTACGTAGCCGTTTGGCGCTACGTTATCGGTTGCCGTTTGATAAACGGGTGGCTCAATAACTTCGGGCGTGGAATCGCTACCCGATTGCGACTGAGAACCACTTTGGCTTTGACCGTTGTCGCCCTTTTTATCGCAACCAATAAATGCGCAGGAAACCACTAATAAAAGTGCCAACAATAGTGATAAAAATCTAAAATTTTTCATAAAAACACCTTAAATTTTATTTTGACTTTATGATAACACAAAAGCAAATTGGTTGTCAATTAAAGATTCTAAATAAATTTGTGAAAATGCCCTTAAAACGCTTGCAACTAATTTTTAGTTGTGTTACAATACAAGACGGCTCGGGTGGTCCTCTTGTATTCAGGCAATGAACACTTCGGTATTATGTATGGAGGTTAGTCAACTATGGAAGGCATAATTGAACAGATTAACAAAGAGAATCTGAAAGCTGAAGTTCCTCACTACAACGTAGGCGATACTGTTAGAGTATACGTTAAAGTCGTTGAAGGTACGAGAGAAAGATTACAGGCTTTTGAAGGTATCGTTATCGCTAAACGCCACGGTGGCATCAGCGAAACCTTTACTGTTAGACGTTTGTCTTTTGGTATCGGTGTTGAAAGAACGTTCCCAATTCACTCGCCAAAGATTGACAGAATTGAAGTTATCCGTAAAGGTAAAGTTAGACGTGCTAAACTTTATTATCTCCGCGGTAGAACTGGCAAGGCTGCAAAAGTTAAAGAGATTATCTAAGTTAATGACAGATCAAAGCAGACCATACGGCCTGCTTTTTTCGTGCTTAAAATTCCTGTTATAAAAATTTGCGTGCCAAAAAGTGAATAGTTAAGCCCAATTTGTCTTTATATCTTTTCATAAAATGTAATTGCAATTTTATCAGTTTTGTGCTATAATTATGCTACCCGAATGTGGGAATTTATGATTTGGTGATAAAATGACGAGAGCATTATTAGCATTTATTTTAGTTTTAACCTTAATTTTTAGCGCGTTTACCCTGTCTGCGTGTGGCAATAATAAAGGAGATTATTACACTCCAAGCAGTTCATCGGGCGTTAATAGTGGCTCAAATAGTGGCTCAAACGGTGGCTCAAGCAGTTCATCTGACTCGGGCAATAATTCGGCTTCTAACGGCAATTCAAACGGCTCAAACGGCTCAAACGGCTCAAACAGCTCGAATAGTTCTAACGGCTCAGACACACCGTCGGGTGGGGATAACGGCAATCTTTCAAGTCCGTTTATCGACGTAACGAGCGCAGGCTGTGGTTTAGAATCAATTTATCTTGAATGGTCACCCGTTACAAACGCAAGTGGCTACGCAGTTTATTGCGACGGCGTTAAGGTTGATAAACAGCTTATCCGTAAGTACCCAAGCTATTACCGTGTTGACGTTATCGGCATCACGGCAAGCGAGCATACCGTTAAGGTTTTACCAATCATTGACGGGCAGGAAGTACAAGACGCTTCAGCAACCTACACGGCAACCCCACCAGCCCACGTAAGAGAAGGCTTTGCCTTTGCAAACGGCTACTCGGCAACGGGCGCTTACAATATGGACGGCACGCTCAAACCCAACGCGCAGGTAATTTACGTAACCAAGGACAACGCGAAAACCGTTACGGCTAACGTAAACGGCGCAGTTCAAACGGGCTTGCAAACCATTTTAGACGCAAAGCAAAAGAAAGACACTTCAAACGACGTGCTTTGTATCCGTATTATCGGTATGGTTTCCAAGGAAGATTTAGACCATATTTCAAGCTCATCCGAAGGCTTGCAAATAAAGGGCAGAAGCGCTGAAACGGAAATGAATATCACCTTTGAAGGCGTTGGTAACGATGCAACGATAAACGGCTTTGGCTTTTTAGTCAGAAACTGCAAAAACGTTGAAATCAGAAACATTGGCATTATCAATTTTATGGACGACGGCATTTCCGTTGACACTGATAACGCAAACCTTTGGCTACATAACAACGACTTTTTCTACGGCAACCCCGGTGGCGATGCCGACCAAAACAAGGGGGACGGCTCTTTGGATATCAAAAAGTCCCACCACATTACGGTTTCTTACAACCACTTCTGGGAATCAGGTAAGGCTTGCTTGTTAGACGCAGGCACGGGCGAAGGCTCCGACTATATAACCTATCACCATAACTGGTTTGACCACTCTGACTCACGCCACCCACGTGTTAGAAACGCTAACGTACACGTTTACAACAACTACTACGATGGCGTTGCAAAATACGGTATTGGCGCAGCAGGCGGCGGCAGTTCAGTTTTCTCTGAAGCAAACTACTTTAGAAACACAAAATGCCCAATGCTTACTTCAATGCAAGGCTCTGATATCAGCGCAGACAAAGACGGCAAAGGCACTTTCTCAGGCGAAGACGGTGGGGTAATAAAGAGCTTTGGCGACGTAATGGTTGGTAACTATTTATTTGTACCGTACAGCCAAAACAACGTCGAATACGACGCATACGTTGCTTCAACCCGCGATGAAGTTGTGCCTTCAAGCGTAGCTTCTAAAAAGGGTGGCCACACATACAGTAACTTTGATACGTCAAGCCAAATGTATTCTTACACCCCACACACGGCAGAGCAAGCCAAGGACAACGTTACGGCGTACGCAGGTCGCGTTCAGGGTGGCGACATAAAGTGGACGTTTACTGATAAAGACGATGCTGACTATGAAATCAATTCAGGCTTGAAATCAGCAGTTACAAACTACAAGCCAACAGTTATTTTATCGGCTGACAACGGTGGCAACGGTACTAATACAGGCAACGGCAACACTGGTAGTGGCAACGGCAACACCGGTGACGATAATAACGGTGGCAACGGTGGTAACGGTAGCAGTGATGACAACGGTGGTAACGGCAATAACGGTGGCAGTGTGGTAATCCCTGAAGGCGGTATTGTTCACAACTTTACAACCGACGGCACATCAAGTAGCTTCTTCACGATTTCAGGTAGCACTTCAACCAGTAAGGGCGACGTATCCTATAACGGATTAACGCTTACAAAGTGCCTTAAGGTATCAAGTAAAGCAAGCATAACCTTTACTGCGCCAAGTGACGGCGTTTTAACGTTAGTGTTTAACAGCTCCTGCGCAGGTTACACGATTTATATCAACGGTGAGAACTCAACTGAAATCCCAAGTGACGGTATCGTTACTATTGAAGTTGTTGCTGGTATGACTTACACCATCACCAAGAATAAGAGCGAATCGTTCTTATACTACATGGTTTTTATGCCGAACGCATAAAATTATAATAATTTAAACATTTACGCGGATACTTAACTATCCGCGTATTTTTTTGTGGTGAAAACTAACAAAATACGGCTGTCGACATGGATAAAACGGCTATCTTACGCGTATGCGATAATCAATTTTATGAAAAAGGGTTGAC
>JAZTYT010000100.1:0-7032 GCA_045637045.1 Christensenellaceae bacterium
TAACGCCAACAACCCTGCCGTTTTTTATGACAAAGTCGGTAACCAAAGTATCAAAAAGGAACTTACCGCCAAGCTCAATTATATGATTGCGCATATTTTTGACAACGCCCTTTAACCTATCGCTACCCACGTGTGGCTTTGATAAATAAAGTATGTCTTCGGGCGCACCAAAGCTTACAAAATCAGTTAAAACCCTGCCTATAAGTCGATTATTGACACCTGTGTTGAGTTTTCCATCGGAAAAAGTACCTGCGCCACCTTCACCAAAAAGCACGTTGCACTCGGTGTTTAAAGTACCACCTACGGTAAAGGCGTCAACTATTTTACTGCGTTTATCAACCTGACTGCCACGCTCTATAACCGTAACGCTTACGCCACTTCTAATAAGCGTCAGCGCAGTAAAAAGCCCAGCAGGGCCAGCCCCTATTACAACGGCTTTTGCCTTCGATTCAACCTGTGGATAGGTTATATTTTCTTCAACTATTTTGTCAAGCTGATATATAATTTTAATATTGTTTTTATGGCGCGCGTCGATTGATTTTTTAACAATTTTAACCTGGCTTTTATCAACGCGCAAAAGTTTTGCGCCACGGGTAAAAACTTCGTTCTCGCTATCGTAAGGGGTTAATTCAACGGTTACCATTTAAAATCGCCCCCAACACGCAGTTTGCCGTAGCGTACGCCCAGTGCAGGTTATAGCCACCACAATCGCCTGCAATATCTAAAAGTTCGCCACAAAGATACAAGCCCTTAACTAACTTACTTTGCATCGTAACGGGATCAACGTCACGGGTTAAAACGCCACCGTGCGTCACCTGTGCGTTGTCAAAGCCTAAAGTATCAACAACCTTAAATTGAGTATTTTTAAGCGCTTTTGCAAGGTTAACTATTTGCTTATCGCTAATTTGGTCGAGAGTAAGCTTACTTACACCGTGCTCCATAGCAAGTTTAGTGCTAATCCTACTGTGCACCAAGCCCGACAATAAGGCTTCACCCAAAAGCGTTGGATAACTTGCACGACGGTTTTTAAGGCTTTCAACAATGGCTTCAAGCTCAATTTTAGGAAGAAACTCAACAAAAATCTCGCAGTCCTTATGCCCCGCCACCTGGCTTGAAAGGGTGAAAATCGTATTCCCACTTAAGCCGTTATCGGTAAAAAGCAAATCGCCAACGGCGCTATTTACAGGCTTACCACCAATCTTTAGAGTTGCCTTAACCGTTTGCTTAACGCCTTTTAAACCTTTAACGGCGTTTTTATCAACGACAAGCTGAACGAGTGACGGATAAAGCTTGCTCACCTTATGCCCAAAGGATTCACATAATTTATAGGAGCTACCGTCAGTACCAAACGCCTTGCCAGCCTTACCGCCAACGCACAAAGCAACTGCTTTTGATTGATAAACGGCATCCTTGGTTTTTACTGAAAACACCTTTTTTGCTTTGTCGTAAGCAATATCGGTTACGTAAGCGTTTGTTATTATTTTGCGTCCGTCAATGTAGTGGCGCAAGCCGTCAAGCAACGCATTAGCCTGTAACGACGCTGGATAGACCTTGTTATCTTCACACGTTAAAATTATGCCTTTTTTGTCAAAAAAGCCTTCTATATGTCGATTATCGTACTTTTTCAATGCGTATTCAGCAAAGGAAACTTCCGTACCGTGATAGTTTTCAAGCGTGATATTTTTGTTTGAAACGTTACCACGGCCATTACCCGTTGCCAGTAATTTTTTACCGACACGGTCATTGCGTTCAAGCAATAAAAAGTCTATATTGTTGTCAACAAGTCCGTTGGCAAGCACCAGCCCCGAAAAGCCACCGCCAACGATTATAACAGGATATACCACAAAGCACCCCTAATAGGTTATTATGTAATATTTTAGCATAAATTTAATTAAAACTCTACAATTTTTACAAATTATTTGACTATTGAAGCAAATTAAGTTAAAATAAATAGGTAAAAGGAGTAAAATTATGAAATTAATTCATTATTATACAGAAAACCCAATGCTTTTTTATGCAACGTTAGGCACTTTTTTAGTTGCTGGCTTTGCCATTGCTCTTATTGCGCTTATGCGTAAGGCGCGCAAGAAAAAGGAAGAACTTGATAAGGAGCTTAATCTTGCAGCGCGCGCTTTGATTGAAAAACAGGAAAGCGAGCAAATGAGTAAAAACCAAACCAAGAAACCGATTGAAAAGGCTGATGACCAAGCTTCCCCAAGCAACGCAAACACTAAAGATGAGCAACCTGAAGCTGTTTCAAACACAGCCGATTCAAATAATGACGTTAACGGCGCACAACCAAGCAATCAAGCCGACACCGACGCTACAACAGACAACGATAGCACGGTTGAAGCCCCTGCTTCAAACGACGAAGAAGCAGTTGCTTTAGCTGAAAGGGTTGAAGAGCCACAAATACAAGTCCCACAAAAAAATAATACGATAATCTTACCAAAAACGGCTGAAGAGCAAGCCAAAATCGAACAAAAGTCGGTCTATAAGCCCGTTAACGCGCAAAAAAGCAATGGTAATGACACGCCTGACGACAAGCAGTCCGAACGCCAAGTCACCAGCCAAGAAGACACGAAGCAACGCATCTTACATAAAGCAAACGAAACCACGCAAGACGTTAAGACACAAGCAAAGCCAAAAAGCAAATACACGGGCAAGTGGCTAATTTACAGCGAAAACGGAAGATTTTCAGCAAACCTTGTTGCTTCCAACGGTGAAGTTTTATTACGTACCGAATCTTATACGGCGTTAAGCGGTATTAAAAGTGGCATTGAAACGGTTAAAAACAATATTGAAAAGGACAACTTTGCCCTTTCAGTTGACAAAAACGGCAATTACTTTTTCAAGCTGTTTTCATCGTCAACACGCCTGTTATGTATAAGCGAAGCATATTCAACTAAAGCCGTGTGCGAAAGCGCGATAAACTCGGTTAAGCGCTTTGCTAAAACTGCCGTAATCGAAGTTATAAAAGAACAAGAATAAAACTTAAAACAAGCAAAAAAGCATCTGCAAACGCAGATGCTTTTAATTATTATATAATTAAATTACCAAATAACAATACGTTTAGTTGGCGCGATATACATCTTATCGGTCTTTTTAACACCGAAAGCTTCATACCATTCAGGGAAGTTTCTTGGCGTCATATTAGCGCGTAAGATTGCCGGGCCGTGTACGTCGATATTCAATAAAAGTTGTGAATATTCAGGTTTAGCCTTTGTACACCAAACGCGTGCCCAGTTATAGAAATATTCTTGATAGTTAGCGTCAGCCATCTTTGACATAATTTCAAGCGTTACAGCCATACCGCCGTTGTCAGCGATGTTTTCGCTAACGGTAAGCTTGCCGTTTACCCTACCCCAAGGAAGCATAATGCCGTCAAACTGCTTAACCATATCTTTGATTTTCTTGTTGAACTTCTTGGTGTCTTCTTTAGTCCACCAGTTGTTAAGGTTACCAAGCTCGTCGCATTTAGCGCCGTTTGAGTCAAACGCGTGTGAAATTTCGTGGCCGACAACAGCGCCGATACCGCCCAAGTTTTCGCTTCTTGATTGCTTGATTGAATAGAACGGTGGTTGTAAGATTGCCGCTGGGAAGGTAATATCGTTTGCAAACGGATCGTAACAAGCGTTAACCATATGACCTGGCATAGCCCATTTTTCACGCGTGGTTGGTTTATAAAGCTCGCTTAAATTGTCTAAATTTCTGATTTCCTTTATTGAACGAACGATTTCAAACAATGACTTTGATGGATCGAAAACAAACTTGTTATAGATTTCTTCAACCTTATCAGGATACCCCATCTTAACGCCGATTTTAGAAAGCTTAAGCAAAGCCTTTTCCTTGGTTTGTGGTTCTAAAATGTCGTTTTTAGCGATACGGTCTTTATAAGTGTCGATAATTTCGTGAACGATGCTAACGATGTCTTTTTTAGCTTCTTCGCCAAAGTATTTTTCGCCGTAATATAAACCAACTGGTTCAGCGTACATACCTGAAGCCAAGTTGTAAGCAAATTTTTCAACCGAAGTCATCTTTGCAATGCCCGAAAGCGCGCGTTGATAAATGCCACCGATTTCTCTTAATTCTTCAGTTAAGAATGAGCAAGCGCCTAAAATACCTTTAACGTAAGCCCAGTGCTTGTATAAAACGAAGGTTTCTTCGTTAAAGATTTGCTTAAACGCCTTGAAATATCTTGGCTCGGTAACGATAATATCTTCTGGTGCTTGGCCGAACAAATCCTTTAAAAGCTTTCTAAAGTTGAGTGGCTTAAGCATAGAAACCACTTTAGAAGTCTTCATTGGGTTATACATTTTAACGTATTCAGACCATTCTTCTCTCGACTTAACAACGGTTGCCAAAAGTCTGTCGAATGCCAAAGTGTCTTCTAAATATTTAACCTGCATTTCTTCTGAAAGGTTGGTTTTAGAAAGAACTGCCTTTGCCATTTGTGACCAAATACCCAAAATTGCGGTAGCCTGTTGTGCCATTTCTTCTTTATAATAGGAAACGTCAGGTAAAATTACGCTTGGGCCTTGAATCATTACGCAGTGGCGTTCGGTATTCTTCATATCGATTTCAACGCCAATGTTGAACGGAAGTGGTAAGCCCTTAACTACAAAGTTTTTAAGCACACGGTTTAAAGACTTAACCGATTCAAGCTTTTCAATAGGCGCTAAAAACTTTAAAGCAGGTCTAATGCCGTAACGGTTTCTCTTTTTAACGTCTTTTACAGCTTGGTAAAGCGTGCAAGCCCTTTCTAAATGCACGTTAGGATAGTTTTGGCTTGCGCAAAGCTCGTTGAATTCCTTAATCATAAGTTCTTCAACTTCAGTATGTAAGGTTGAAAAACCACCGATTGCAGGGAGATCGTCTGGGATAACTAATTCATCAAGCTTCTTTTGGTTAACGTAAGTGTATAAGTCGTCTTGTATTCTTAATTTTTCCATAAATTAACCCCTTTGTTTAAATTTATATCCTTAATATTTTATCATACTAAAATCAAAATTGCAATAGTTATGTGAAAAAAACCCGTATTTTTTGTCCAATAGAAGCAAAAAACACTTAAAAACTAGCGTTTTTTTCATTTTTTGGTTTTTAAATAACCTTCCTTGCCATAAACTAACGGTACGGTTTAGGGCGAGTTTTACTTTTCACCTTAAAAAAAACTAAAAAACACTTGCAATGCGAATAATTTGCTGGTATAATCAAATAAATTAAGCGTTAAGCTTTACTAAAAGGAGATTTTATTTATGTGTAGTAATAGTAAATTTTACGTATGTGAACGTTGTGGCAACCTTGTTGGTATGATACACGAATCAGGCGTGCCAATGATGTGCTGTGGCCAAAAAATGACTAAAATTGAAGCAGGCGTCGTTGAAGCAAGCCACGAAAAGCATATCCCTGTTGCTACCGTTGAAGGCTCAACCGTAACCGTTAACGTTGGCTCTATTGAACACCCAATGGTTAGTGAGCATAGCATACTTTGGGTATATCTTCAAACGGACAAAGGCGGACAAAGAAAATGTTTAGAAGTTGGTAAACCACCTATCGTAACTTTCGCGCTTGCCGATGAAGAGCCCGTTGCAGTTTACGCTTACTGCAACCTACACGGCTTATGGATGGCTGAAATTTAATTTTTGGTAATTTTAAAAAATTTAAGCAGGGCTTTGCCCTGCTTTTTTAATGCCCGTGATCGAAAAGTTTCAGTTTTACTCAATTTAATTTACCAATATTCATTATTCATTAGGCGTAGCCGACTTCATTATTCATTATTCACTAAAAAAAGACAGGCGCTTGCCTGTCTTTTTGCCATTTAACGGGCTTATAGCCCTACTTGTTAATATAAATAGTTAAAGATTATTTAACCAATTCTTGGGCTAAAGCTTCAATTTGGGCTGTGCTTTCAGCGTTTAAGCTTGAAAGAATTTTAACGTTATTTTGCAGATAGGTTAGGTTTTTGCTCTTTTCAAGCATACCCTGCATAACCCTTGTCGCAACGGGTGCCCAACTGCCGTTTTCAATAAAGCCAACGGTGCGGTTTTGGTAGCTTCTTTCAGTTAAGTGATTGATAAACTCACGCATAAACGGGAATATTTCGCCGTTATACGTTGTGGTTGCAAGCACAAGCTTGTTGTATCTGAATGCTTCTGCTACGGCTAAAGCCATATCACTGCGCGCTAAATCGTAAACAAAAACCTTTTCACAGCCGTTTGCTTTTAAGTTTTGCTCTAAAAGTTCAACGGCTTTTTTGGTGTTGCCGTAAACTGACGTATAAGCGATCACGATGCCGTCTTCTTCAGCGCGATAGCTTGACCAAGCGTCGTACTTTTCAAGGTAAAAACCAAGGTTTTTGGTTAAAACAGGGCCGTGGAGTGGGCAAATCATAGCAATATCAAGGGTTGAAGCCTTTTTGAGCAAGGTTTGCACAGGCAAGCCGTACTTACCAACGATGCCGATATAGTAGCGCCTTGCTTCGTCAAGCCAGTCTTCTTCAACGTCCAACGCGCCGAACTTACCGAACCCATCGGCAGAGAAAAGCACCTTGTCGTAAGCGTCGTAGGTAACCATAACTTCAGGCCAATGCACCATCGGTGCAGTTACGAAAACAAGAGTGTGCTTACCAAGTGATAAGGTGTCGTTTTCGCCAACGACAATGCGTCTATCGGCAAAATCGTTACCGAAAAAGTTTTGCATCATAGTAAACGCCTTTAGTGATGAAACTACGGTTGCGTTTTCATAGGTGTTAAGGAAGTTAACTATGTTTGCAGAATGGTCAGGCTCCATATGTTGTACGATTAAGTAGTCAGGCGCTTTGCCACCAAGTGCTTTTTCAAGGTTTGAAAGCCACTCTGCTGTAAAGCCTGCGTCAACAGTATCCATTACGGCAATCTTCTCGTCAAGAATAAGATAGGAGTTGTACGAAATACCGTTAGGCACAACGTATTGTCCTTCAAATAAATCAATCGTTTTGTCGTTAACACCAACGTAAACGATATCGTTTGTAATTTTCATTTTATACCTCTATAT
>JAZTYT010000101.1:0-5592 GCA_045637045.1 Christensenellaceae bacterium
CCACCCACTTGTCAATTATTTTAAGGGCGCATACAAAAATTTATATTATTTTTTATAAAAAAATATATATTGATAGGATTGCAACCTTAATATAAAGCAAAAAACACCTTTGACTATGTCAAAAGTGTTTTAAAATTACATATTTATTTTTGCTTCGTGCATTTAAAATTGGCGACGTCACAAACAATGGTTGTTTTTTATTTAGACAAAAATAATCGTATTGTTTAAGCAAAAATAAGTTTTAGATGCGAGTAAAATTAAAGCTCTAAATTGTTTGTTTCCTGTTGCATAATTGCAACTTCTAAATTGCCGTTTCTTATTCTTAATTCGTCAATCAATTCTTTTTCAGAATTTGCGTCCTTTAAGGTTAGGTTATAGGTCAATTTAAACAAGCTACCAAGGTTTGCGGTTTTTACGTTTATTAGCTCGTAGCTTGAAGCATATTTTGTTAAAACCGGCTCAAAAACTTGGGTGTAATTTAAGTCTTCAGGTATAGTGATTTTTAAGGTTTTTGACTTAACGAAGGTTGCTTTTGTATTAAACACGGCAGTCAAAAGCATCATTACAAGGGACAAAACAAGCCCGAAAAGTACTGCGTAAGCGATATACCCCATACCAAGTATAAGCCCCGTACCCATTGCCAAGAAAATAGCAACTATTTCTTTAGCAGTACCAGGTGCTGAACGGAATCTAACCAAGCTGAACGCACCTGCAACGGCAATGCCTGCGCCAATGCTTCCGTTGACCATCATTATTACCACGCAAACGACTGCAGGTAAAACTGACAAGGTTATAAAAAAGCTTTTGGTGTAGCGCGTCTTAAACGTATAAAGGAACGCAAGTACGACGCCAAGCACGATTGCCGATAGTAAACAAATAATAAAATTAAGTGGCGATATTGATTGTGAAGTTGAATCAAAAATCGTTGCAAATATATCAATATTGCCTGCCAAAATATTCATAATTCACCTTAAAAATATGTTTCTTTTAATAATTTTAGTTAAAAAATTGGTCGATAACGGGCTTATAGCCCCACTTTTATAAAAAACGGTTATTTTTTGTTTTGCTTGTCATCAAGATTTTTGTTAGATTCATCGCTGATTGACTGAAAAACGATATTTTTGTTAACGTTGCGAATTGCGTCAACTAAATCCAAAGCTTCCTTACCCAAGGTGGAAATAACCATAACGTTATCGTTATCGTAAACGATTGCTAATGCACGATTGGTTGTATTATAAACCAAGGTGTTAATGGTGCTAATATTGGTTTTGGTTACAAGAACGCCCCAACGCAAGATAAAATGTTCCTTTGTTACTTCATAGCGGGAGCAACAAAGCATTGAAACGGTAAGCGTCAATAAAAAGACGGAAATCACAACGCATAAAATTGCACCGATAAGTGCGTTTGGCGAGTCGTAGGTTTTTGCTATTATCCTGTAAAGGTTAAAACCGAGCCCGAGCGCTGAAAGTACCACCGCTAAAATGAGTATAATGAGTAGATAAGTTTTGAATTTATATGGGAATTTTTTCATAACTACCTTATGGTGATAAAATTTGTTTTGCGTTATCACCTAACTTATTTATTGTAACACATTTGTAATAATTTGGCAATAAACTTGACAAAAGTAAATTAAATATCGTAAACTAAATGAAGATAAATCTTTTAATAATTGCAAAATATTGCAAAAAATTGTGTTATGAGTGTATTAGAAATTAAAAACCTATCCCACCGTTTTGAAGAACGCCCCCTTTTTGAACGCGCAAACCTTAGCATAAACGCTGGTGAGCACGTTGGTATTGTTGGGCTTAACGGCGCGGGAAAATCAACTTTTATAAATATTTTAGCAGGCAATCTTACGCACGACGAAGGCGAAGTTTTATGGCTTAACGGTTTAAGGCGTGGGTATCTTGATCAGCACGCCAATATTGACAGAAGTCTTACGGTAATGGAATACCTGACCCAAGCCTTTGACTATCTTCATAAAAAGAACGAACAGCTTACTAAAATGTATGAAGATATGTGCACTGCCGAAGGCGCAGAGCTTGATAGATTGGTAAGAAAATCAGCGCGCTTACAGGAAGAGCTTGACGAAGCAAACTATTATGATTTAGATGCGACAATTAAGAAGGTTGCAAACGGGCTTGGTATCAATAAAGTGGGCTATAACACGATTATCGCCCAATTATCAGGTGGCGAAAGGGCTAAACTAATGCTTTCAAAGCTCCTTTTAGAAAGCCCTGACGTTATGCTTTTAGACGAGCCGACAAACTTTTTAGACATTGAGCACGTTGATTGGCTTATTAAATTTTTGGTCGGATTTAAAAAGACCTTTTTGGTAATTTCACACGATATAAAATTTTTGGACGCCGTATGCAAAAATATTGTTAATATTGAAAGCGGTATCATCAAAAAATACACGGGCAATTACACCCAGTTTAAAGCACAGCGCGATATGAACGCTAAACAGCACGAAGAAGCGTACATTCGCCAGCAGGCTGAAATCAAGCGCTTGACCGACTATATTGATAGAAACAAGGCGCGCGCTTCAACTGCAAAGATGGCTCACTCACGCCAAAAAATGCTTGACAAAATGGATATCGTAAGCAAGCCCGTCAATTTACCCGACGCGACCTTTAACTTCCCTTACACGGAAATTAACGCTAAAGACTTTGTAATTTTAAAGGGTCTTGAAGTCGGTTACACAACGCCACTTATCCCACCGATTGACATACACTTAAACTCAACGGCAAGACTTTGGATACGCGGTACTAACGGCGTGGGTAAAACGACTTTGCTTAAAACGTTGATGAGTAAAATTAACGCCTTAAGCGGAAGATTTTTTATACACCCAGGCGCACAGGTTGTGTATCTTGAGCAGGATTTAACCTTCACTAATATGGAAAGCACGGCTTCAAAATATTTTGCAAGTTGCTTCCCGATGATGAACCCGAAAAATCAGCGCTCGGCGCTTGCACAGGTTGGGCTTAAGGGTGAGCTTGCCATCAAGCCGTTTAAAAATATGAGTGGTGGCGAGCAAGTAAGGGCAAAGCTTGCAGTACTTTCCCAATACAAGTCTAACCTGCTTATTTTAGACGAGCCGACCAACCACCTTGACGTACGCGCCAAGGAAGCTTTAAAAAAGGCTTTAATTCAATATCCTGGCGCAATAATACTTGTTTGTCACGAAGAAGACTTTGCAATGGACGTTTGCACCGATATTTTCGACGCAAAAGCTAAAATTTAGCCACGGTTTTACACAAAAAGTCCTTCTATAGGTCGATTATTAAACAATTTTAGTGAAATTTAGCATAAATTAAAAACCACAAAAAAAGCCACCAAACGGTGGCTTTTTTTTAACGTTTAACTATTTTGCAAGTTGCAAATTAGTGGTGATGATGACAACCACAGTCACAACCTTCGTCGTCACATTCACAATCTTCTTCTTCTAAAATTCTGCAGAATTCTTCGTAAACAGCGTCTAACGTTGCTTCGTCATCTACAGGAATAAGTTCTTCGTGACCAGCTTCGCCTGTTACTTCGTAAATAATTACTTCTTCAGGGTCAATACCTTCGATTTCTTCAGCAGCTTGGAAGAAAGCATAGAATTTTTCACGGTATTCAATAGTGCCGATGTGATAGAACTTCATTACCTTGCCGTCATCGTCAGTAAATTCAACGATATCGTCTTCTTCTTGCATATCAAGTGCTTCTTTTTCTTCTAACATAATTTAAACTTCTCCTTGAAATTTTATTTTTCTTATATAATCTTCCAAAATATACGAAGCAGCAATGCTGTCAACGTAATTTTTTCTGTCTTCTCTGCGCACACCACCCGAAATTAACACACGGGTTGCTTCCTTTGTGGAAAACCTTTCGTCGGTAACGACGATTGGTATATCCGTCGCCTTTTTAAGGGCTTCAATAAAGCTACGGGTTAAAACGGTTTGCTCCGACTCGCTTCCGTCAAGGTTGATTGGTAGCCCACAAACTATGGTGGTTGCATTTTCCTTTTTAGCAAGTTGGGCTAAAAACTGCACGTCTTTTTCAAAATTTTTGCGCCAATAGGTATCGCGTGGCAACGCCATTGACATAAACGGGTCAGAAACAGCAACCCCAACACGCTTATTGCCTATATCGTAACAAATTAACTTCATATAAAACCTGATAATTTATTTTATGGCTTTATTATAGCATACAAAGGTTAGATTTTCAAGTAATTGCATTGATAATTGCTAATAAAATTGCGTTGGCGTGTCGAATTTAGTCAAAAAGGTATATTTTTTGTCTTTTAAGGGCAAACTTAATATAAAGACGGTAAGTCTTAAAGGGGGAATTATGTTTAAGGAATTTTGCGTTGGCCTTGCGCTTGGCTTAAGCCTTGGTATGCTTGTTGCAACCAATAGCGATAAAATCAAAAAGGCTGTAAAAGACGGCGAAAAGAAAATAACCAAAAAGGTTAAGGAAATTAAGCAAAAGTCAACTGGCGACGGCGTTGATACTGAACTTGACGCACAAACTGAATAATTTTTACGCCCTATAGGTATTGTTATTTAATGGGTAATAATGATTTTTAATCATTGCTATTCGCACTAAAAGTGCTTTTAACCGACCTATAGGGCACTTTTTATTGTTTTTAGTTTAATAAAAAGTATGCGTTTTATTAAATATGAAAAAAGGTTTAAGTTAAATTTTATATATCGACAAAATTTGTTTTACATAATTTAGGGTTTGTGGTAAAATTTATACAAGTTATATTATTTTGCGGGTATGGCGGAACTGGCAGACGCGTTAGATTCAGATTCTAATGGGGCAACTTCGTGCAGGTTCAAATCCTGTTACCCGCACCAATTTATCGGCGACGGCCAATAACTTGCTACATAAAAAATGACAAGCTTTGTTGCTTGTCCTTTTTTATTTACAAACGTGGCGTCTCCTCCTGTCGCACAGATAAAGGTTAATGAAATAACGTGACGCGATTGACCTTCGGTAACAATCGCTATTCCGTCCTCTCTTCGCTCGTCCTTACAAATCCTGTTACCCGCACCATAAAGAAACCATAATATTGATACGAAAAATATCGGTGTTATGGTTTTTTTATTGCGAAAATAGGGGCATTTTGCCCTTGTTCATAGGTTTTATAGCAAAAATGTAGACTTGTCGGGATAGTTTTCGTTCTTGCAGGTCTTTAATATTTAAAACGGTAAAATACAAATCGTTCACTTTATGCCCTTATCGTTCAATTTATGGGGTATCGTTCAATTATTGATTCGTTTAAAAGAATTATTGATTTTCAATGGATTATGTGATATAATAAACTCACCGATAAATAAGAATTTGATGGAGCTAACATATATGAATGAAGAATGTTTGATTTGCAAAGCTTCGCTTGAATACCTTAGTGCTGACGAGGAAATGGAATGTGTGCTTTGCCACAAAAAACAGTATAGTAAAACAAGATGTGTCAATGGTCATTTCGTCTGCGATGAGTGCCATACAAGCGGAATGGACAGTATTATTGCGATTTGTCTAAACAGCAAATCCGATGATCCAATTGAAGTTTTAGAAGAAATGATGAGTATGCCGTCTTGCCAT
>JAZTYT010000102.1:0-2813 GCA_045637045.1 Christensenellaceae bacterium
AAGATTTCTTTGGCGATATGACCGATGAAGAAATACAGGCCCTTGTTGAATACAGTATCCCTATGCAAGAAAAGGTTGATTTAAGCAACCAAATAACCGATATTCAAACGCGCTTTAATTCTCTCACGCGCCAGGAACAAATTTCCAGCCAGTTTGACGAGTATTATACCGAGCTTATTGAAGCGCAAAACTCCCTTGCCCTTTTAGGTGGTTACGAAAACCACTCCCAAGAAAGCTATGCCGTAACTTACGGGCGCGATTACACGCCACAGGACACGCTAACTTACGTCGATTTGTTAAAGGACTGTCTTTTTGAAAGCGTTAAGGAGTCGGTTTTAGATTACAAAGACTTAAAAGTAGGCTTAACGACCGACCAAATCAACTATTGCAACGCAATTTTGCAAACGACTTTTTATTCAGAGCAAGGCAAAACCATTTTAGACGGCTTTTACAGGTCGTTAGGGCAAGATATTTACGACGTTTATACAAGCTTAATGGAAGAGGGCTATTACTACGTTGCTTACAATAAAAACGCTTATCAGGGGGCTTTCACGTCATACTTTGTTACCCTTGGTCAGCCCTATATGTACTTTAGCGGAAACGGCTCAAGCTATACTTCAATTTCCACCTTCGTACACGAGTTTGGGCACTATTTAAGCTTTTATTTTGAAGGCACGAGCGACAATTCCACCTACGAGCTTATGGAAACCCACTCGCAAGCTGCCGAATGGCTGTTTAACGCCTACCTTAAAGACGTTGTAACGGGCGAAAACTGTTACGAATACATCGTTGGCACGCAATTATATTCGGACGGCTACACTATGCTTTTAAGCGCGTTGGTTGGCGCGTTTGAGGTTTACGCATACTCTACGCCTTTAAGTGAAGGTCAAACCTATACCGACTTAATGATTTCAATTAAAAACGACGTTTTTGGACAAGGTACGCTTGAAGAACTGTACACGAACTACGTTATGCCCGAAACTTATTTCAAGCTGGTTACCATTCCCCACCCGTCCTACTACATAAGCTATTCGGTTTCACTTATATCTTCACTGCAAATTTACGCTTTGGCGCTTGACGATTACGACAACGCGGTAAGCGTTTATACACAGCTTTTGACTATGCAAAACGGGTATCTTGATAGCTTGAGTCAGGTTGGGTTAAGCTCACCGTTTGAAAGCCAAACCTACGCTTTAGTAAGCAGGGTATTTTCGGCTACGGAAACCGAATAAAATAATTTTTGACATTTTAAAAAGCCCCTTTGGGGCTTTTTCTTTTTGCGTTTTATAATTGTTTAAGTGCTACGTCGAGCCTTTCCATTGCCAAATTTAGTTTAGACTTATCACAAAACGCCGAAAGCCTAAAATAGTGGTTACAGCTTTCGCCAAACCCCGAGCCAGGCGTACCCACCAGCATAAAATTATCAAGTAAATAATCAAAAAATTCCTGATCGGTTAAGTTATTGGGACATCTAAACCAAACGTAGGGCGAATTAGTTTTATCAAGCACGCTTACGCCGTTATTTTTTAGCACGGCTTTTATTTTGCGCGCGTTTTTAAGATAATAATCGACAGTTTTTTGCGCTTCACGTTCGCCTTTTTCAGTAAACACTGCGTTAGCACACCATTGCACGGGGTAAGAAACACCGTTAAAAAGGGCGTCCTGCCGACTACGAAAATTGCTCTGGAGACTTTTGCCGTTAAAATTTACCGCTTCGTCAATTATTATCCAACCACAGCGCATACCCGTAAAGCAGGCAAACTTTGAAAAGGAATTAACTTCAATCGCGCAGGTTTTAGCGCCTTGTATTTCAAAAATACTCTTTGGCGCGTCGTTGGTTACGTACCGAGAATACGCACCGTCAAAAATGATAACCGAGCCAGTCCGGTTGGCGTAATCAACCCATTTTTCAAGCAAGGTTTTAGGGTAAACCTGCCCGGTCGGGTTGTCGGGCGAGCATATATAAATTAGGTGACTTTGATTTGGCAAGCCGTCGGGCGTTGGCAAAAAATTGTTGGACTCGTCGGCATTTAAAAATTGAATTTTGTTTCCACGCAAAATATTTGCGCTTACGTAGGCAGGATATGACGGCAGGTTAATAACAGCAGTTACCTTACCAAACAGCTCCAAAATACTGGCAAGCCCACTCTTTGCGCCGTCGGTTATAAAAATTGAGTCGGTTTCAATTTGCGCGCCCATTTTAATATAGTAATCTTTAATGGATTGCTTTAAAAATTCATACCCGTACGCTGGTGGATAACCTTTAAAGGTTGATTTTTTAGACATTTGGCTTGACGCTTTAATAAGTGCGTTAACGCAAGGTCTTGAAAGTGGCAAAATACCGTCGCCAATACCAAGCTTAAACAACTTATTTTGGTCGTAAGCCTTAAGGCGCTGACTTACGCGTGCAAAAATATAGCCCTTGCCAAGCTTATCAAAATTTTCGTTTAAAATCACACTTCCACCACACCTTTAAAAACCATTTTGACCCCACCCGCAAGCTGAAGCGAGAAATCCTTGCTTATGTCAACGAATAATTCACCACCACTAAACGCGACCTTGTTTCTACCAAAATTTAAAAGCTTGTTTTTAACAGCGCTTGCTATCACGGCGCACGCGCCCGTGCCACAAGATAAGGTTTCGCCACTACCCCTTTCGTAAACTCGTGCCGTAACTTTTGACAAATTTATAGTTGCAATTTCAACGTTTAAACCACCGTCAAACCCATCGTTTTTTGATAAAAGTGGGGCTATAAGCCCGAAATCAACGTTTTTTAAATCATTTACCATTAAAACTAAGTGTGGGTTACCAAC
>JAZTYT010000103.1:0-3854 GCA_045637045.1 Christensenellaceae bacterium
CCACCCTTACCACCGCCCATAGGCAGGGTAGTAAGGCTGTTTTTAAAGGTTTGCTCAAACGCCAAAAACTTAACCACCGACAAGTTTACGCTTGGGTGAAATCTTATCCCGCCCTTGTAAGGGCCGATTGCGTTATTAAACTGCACCCTGTAGCCACGGTTGACTTGAACCTTATTATTATCGTCAACCCAAGCCACCCTAAAGGTTATAATCCTGTCGGGCTCAACAAGCCTTTCTAAAACGCCGTTTTCAATATATTTAGTCGGCTCTTTTTCAATCGCAGGAGAAAGGGAAGAAAAAACTTCGCTCACAGCCTGCACGAATTCTGGCTCGTTGGGGTTTTTGTCTTTTACTGATTGAATGACTTTTTTTATATATTCCATAATTCACCTATATACTGGTATAATTTTAATCCAAAATTCAATATTTGTCAACATTAAAGCCTAAATTAGCGTTAATTTGCCTTTGGTTTTAAAAACGCTTTACATTATGCGCGAAAAAGTTTATACTCTAATAAATGACTAAAGGGGGTAGCGTATGCCAACTATAAATTTTGCTTTGAACGCAGTCGTACCGTTAATTTTAATGATTGGTTTGGGATACGTTCTTAAAAAAATCAAATTTATATCTAAAGAGTTTGCGTCGGTCGGCAATAAAATGGTTTTCAGGGTGTTGTTGCCTATAACCTTGTTTAATAACATTTACTCAATACAAAGCTTTGCTAACATTGATTGGAAGGCTGTTATTTTTGCCGTAAGCGGTGTGGTTGCAGTTTTTGCAGTCGGCGTAATAGTTGCGCTCACCCTTATTAAAAACAAAAATCAACGCGGTGCAATCGTTCAATGTCTATTCAGGTCAAATTACGCGATAATCGGTATTCCACTTGCCCAAATGATAGCAGGTACTGAAGGTATGCAGGTTGCTTCGGTTTTATCTGCCTTTACCATACCAACCTTTAATATTTTAGCAGTTATAACCCTGACGTTTTTCCAGCCCCCAACAACACAACAAGCCCTTGACGGGGATGCTGAAAGCCGTGAGAAGGAAGAGAGAAAAGGTGAGCAGTCACCACTTAAACGCACCTTGCTTGGTATTGCTAAAAACCCACTTATTTTAGGCGTTGTTTCGGGCTTGGTCGTAATAGGTATAAGGGCGTTATTCGTTAAATATAACGTAAGCTTCAGGTTGTCAAACGTCAAGTTTTTATACGATACGTTAACCAAATTATCAAACGTAACAACACCGTTTGCACTAATTATTTTAGGCGCACAGTTTGAATTTTCTTCACTCAAAAAAGACGTTGCTGCCGTGGTTATCACAACGCTTGCAAGAACCGCACTCGTTCCTGCAGTTACGCTTTTGATTGCAAGCTTGTTTTTTGAATTTTCGCCTGGCGTAATGGCTTCATTGGTTGCAGTTTTTGCTTCACCGGTTGCCGTTTCAAGCGCAATTATGGCGCAGGAAATGAACGCCGACGCTGATTTGGCAAGGTCGCTTGTTGTGTCCACAACTATTGCTTCGGCGCCGTTCCTTGTAATAATTATTGCAATTTTGCGCGCCGTTGCCCTTGTTTAGTTTGTTGATAAATTTTAAACCCAAAATATAAAAAGTCCGCCTATAGGTTGGTTATCACAACTTTTTAGGCGGTTTTTTTAATGTTATTATTTGTTTTTTAGTTTGTTTAATGCTTGTGTAAACTCTGATTTATATTCTAAAGCCCTTGCTTTAGTAATTGGCTTGTGCCAGCTAACCGTTTCAAAGCCCTTAAGCTTGGGGTATAATTCAAAGCGCGCAGTTTTGTCCCTTGTGGTATCGTTCCACTTATCAAAAACCGTGTTTTTAATATGGTGTGAATACCTGCAGTTTAAAAAGGTTGCCTTACCAAAATCGCGCCACGGCCTTGCAAGATAGGTTGAGTTTTCTGACACGTCGCTTTCGCAATCAAAATTACAGTTTAAAAATACGAAGCCAATATCCTGCTTTAAGGAGTGTGCAGGCGCGCAAACGTAGGTTGTGTTGCGCCCGTCGTTTACGTTCGTAAAGGTGCAACCCTTGAAAAATGCGCGTGCAGTACCGAAAACGTAATCAACGCTACCAAGTATATGGCAGTCAAGATAAACCTGCGTGCTTTGGCCTTCAAAATAGCGTTCCTTATCCTTTAAAAAGCCTTGGTATCTTACTACAAGGTCATCAGGTAATGGCCCGCAAAAAAGTGTGTCCTGCATCGAACAAAGCTTAAGGTTCTTGGCTAAAAAGTCCTTGCCACAAACTGATAACGCAACGGCTTGACCTTTGGTTTGTGGGAATAATGCGTCGTTGATAATCGTTACGTTTTTAATGGTAACGTTATTTGCAATTACGTTTACCGTGTAGGTTCTAAAGGTATTGTATTCCTGCCCGTCGGCGTGTATTTTTTTAGCGTAGTCGTCAAAGGCGATAACGCTTTTACCCGACTTGTCACCCAAAATGGTAATATTGTCAACGTTAACTATAACCTTTTCGCGATAAACCTTTGGCTCTAAAACTATCGTGTCGCCAGGTTTAGCCTTTTTAAGCGCGTCTAATATCGTTTGATTGTTAAGTTTAATAATGCTCATAATTTTTTATAAATCGGTATCGTTATCGGCGTCGGCTTGCAAATCTGAAATGCCAAGTTTTTGTTTAACCACGTCGAACAGGTGGTTGCGCTCGGGGTGGTAAATTGCCGAAAGCATTCTGTCCTTTGCAAACGGAACGTCGGCTTTAATGCTTGCGATAAGCTCCTTTACGTATTGGCGTTTGGTGTGCTTGTCGGCGGGGCAGTAATTTTTGATTACGGGTAGGTTTTTAGAGTAAGCTGAAACGTCCTTTTCTTCAATGTAAATCATAGGTCGTATAACCGTCATATTACTGCGTGACAGATAGGTGACTGGCTCAAAAGTGGAAAGCCTGCCTTCATATATAAGCGAAAGGAAAAACGTTTCCACTAAATCGTCTGCGTGATGCCCAAGCGCAAGCTTATTGCACCCAAGCTTTAACGCCAAGGTGTTAAGCGCACCACGACGGAGCTTACTACATAAACTGCAAGGGTTTTTCTCTTTTCTTATCTTAAACAAAATTTCGCCGATATCGGTTTTTTCGGTAACGTATTCAACGCCAAGTTCAGCGCAATAACGCTCCATTTCTTCAACCTGGCTTTTATCGCTTTCAAGCCCCATATCAATTCTAATGGCAACAAGGTCGAATTTTTTTGGATAAAAACGCTTAAGCGCGGCAAAAATGGTTAACAGGGTAACGCTATCCTTACCACCCGAAAGACCAACGGCAATTTTGTCGCCTTCGTTTATCATATTGTAATCTTCAATCGCACGTCTAAATGGCGATAAAAGTTGTTGAGTCTTCATATAGCTTAAAATCCTTTGCAAAAAGACAATTATGTGATATAATAATCATATATTATTTTGGGCGGAAAATCAATTTTTTGGAGCTATTATGGCAGATAAAGCTGTGGAATTTTTACAATCAATCACGCAAAACCCATATTTGATTGTGTTTTTGGTGTCAATGATACCCTTAATCGAGTTAAAAGGCGCAATTCCCATTGGCGCTAAATTGGGTTTAGGGCTTGTCGAAAGCTCGGCTTTGGCCTATTTAGGCTCGACCGTAATAGTGCTTTGCGTGTTCTTTTTGATAAAGTACGTGTTCAATTTGCTTAAAAAGATAGGCTTTATTAAAAAATTGGTGTTAAAGATTGAATACGTTATCAATAAAAAAGCCCAAAACCTTGCAAAAGGTAGTGACGGAAAGGCTGAAGAAGTTAAAAATAAGATTATTTTTTGGGGCTTATTAACCTTTGTCGCTATACCACTACCACT
>JAZTYT010000104.1:0-2307 GCA_045637045.1 Christensenellaceae bacterium
GTTCGCAAACGCCCTGGTATGTACATTGGCTCAACCGATACGCGTGGGCTTCATCACTTGGTGCAGGAAATCGTTGATAACTCTATCGACGAAGCTTTAGCAGGCTATTGCGATACCATTACCGTTACTATAAACCGTGACGGCTCTTGTTCAGTTCGCGATAACGGTAGGGGTATCCCAACTGATATCCACCGTACCGAAGGCATTTCGGCCGTCGAAGTCGTTTTAACCAAGCTCCACGCCGGTGGTAAGTTTGGCGGTGGCGGTTACAAGATTTCAGGTGGTCTTCACGGCGTAGGTTTATCGGTTGTTAACGCCCTTTCAGAATGGCTTGAAGTTGAAGTTTTCCAAAAGGGCAAACACTTTAAGCAAACTTACAATCGCGGTATTCCACAAAGGCGTTTAGAAGTCGTTGGCGAATCAGACGAAACGGGTACAAAGGTTACCTTTATGCCTGACGATGAGATTTTTGAAACTTTAGAGTTTTCTTATGACAATCTTAAGGTTAGGCTTCGTGAGCTTTGCTACCTTAACAAGGGTTTAAGGATAATAATCAGCGATTTACGCGGTGAAAAGGAAAGACGTGACGAGTTTTGTTACGAAGGTGGTATAATCCATTTTGTAAACGATTTAAACGTAAATAAGACCATCTTACTCGACCAACCCGTTTATCTTGAAAAGCATTACGGCGACAGCGTTGTTGAAGTTGCTATCCAATACAACGATTCCTATTCTGAAGCCTTATACGCCTTTGCAAACAACATTAATACCGAAGAAGGCGGTTCACACGTTGACGGGTTTAAAACGTCGCTTACAAAGCTTATAAACGAATATGCGCATAAGTTAAACGTGATAAAAGACGACGACAAGTTGTCTGGCGAAGACGTTAGAGAAGGCTTAACCGCAGTTATTTCAGTTAAATTGCCAGAGCCACAGTTTGAAGGTCAAACCAAAACCAAGCTTGGCAACAGCGAAATGCGTTCACTCGTTCAAAAAGCAATGCAGGAAGCCTTTGGTACGTTCCTTGAAGAAAACCCGTTAAAGGCAAAAGAACTCATTTTAAAATCAGTTACTGCAAAGCGCGCAAGGGAAGCTGCGAGAAAAGCGCGTGAAGCAACCAGAAAGAGCGCGTTTGAAGGCTCTGCACTCCCAGGTAAGCTTGCCGACTGCTCTGAAAAGAACGCCGAGCTTTGCGAAATCTTCCTTGTAGAAGGCGACTCGGCTGGCGGTACTGCAAAACAGGGCAGAGACAGAAGATTCCAAGCAATTTTGCCACTCCGCGGTAAGATTATCAACGTTGAAAAGGCAAGGGTTAACCGCGTTTTAGAAAACGAAGAAATCAAAGCAATGATTACTGCCTTTGGCGGTGGTATGCAGGAAGAATTTGACGTTAAAAAGCTTCGTTACGACAGAATTATCTGTATGACCGACGCCGACGTTGACGGCAGTCACATCAGAATCTTACTTTTAACCTTCTTCTTCAGATACATGCGCCCACTCGTTGAGCAAGGCCACGTATATATTGCACAGCCACCACTTTACAAGGTTACTAAAAACAGGGTTGACCATTACTTCTATAGCGACAAAGAGCTTTCAGACTTCTTGGCTGAAAACGGCAAGTGCGAAATCCAACGCTACAAAGGTCTTGGCGAAATGAACGCTGAACAGCTTTGGGACACCACAATGAACCCTGCAACGCGTACGATGCTTAAGGTTACGATGGAAGACGCGATGAAAGCCGATTCAATCTTTACCTTGCTTATGGGTGACGACGCAGAGCCAAGAAGAAGATTTATCGAAGAAAACGCTAAATCGGCATCCGACCTTGACAAGCTTGACATTTAGTTTGCAACTATACTAAACGGGAGAATTTTAGATTATGGCTAAAAAACAATTCAGTCCGGAGTTGACACAAGAATTTAAGAAAACCCTTGAACAAACCAAGGTTATAAATATAGAAGTCGATAACGAAATGAAGCGTTCCTTCATTGCTTACGCGATGGCAGTTAACGTTTCAAGGGCTATCCCTGACGTAAGAGACGGTTTAAAGCCAGTTCATAGACGTATTTTATACTCTATGAACGAAATCGGCTTAACCCCTGAAAAGGCTTACAAGAAATGCGCTACGATTGTCGGTGACGTTTTAGGTAAATACCACCCACACGGCGACAGCTCGGTTTACGACGCGTTAGTTCGTTTAGCGCAAGACTTCTCGATTAACTTACCACTCGTTGACGGGCACGGTAACTTTGGCTCGGTTGACGGCGACCCACCAGCTGCGTACCGTTACACCGAAGCGAGAATGAG
>JAZTYT010000105.1:0-6257 GCA_045637045.1 Christensenellaceae bacterium
GTCAGATTTTACAAAATATGCTTAACGACGATGGTATTTTGGTGGGTACGGGTTCAGCTTGTTCATCAAAAAACCCACATTCACGCATTATTTCGTCGTTTATTTCAGATAAAAAGGCATTAGACGGTATGTTAAGGGTAAGCTTTGCCCCTGAAACGACCATCGAAGACGTGCAATTTGCCGTTCAAAGACTTAATTTGCACGGCGCAAAACTTAAACAAATTATCAGGTAGATTATGAGAAGTGTAATTATTGTTCGCTACTGCGAAATTCACTTAAAAGGTAAAAATAAAAAGTTTTTTGAAAACCTTTTGATTAAGGCTATTCAAAAATCCTTGTCAGATATTCCACATAAGCTTGCAGTAATGAACGCAAGATATTTGATTGAAAATTACGACGAAAACGATTACGACGTAATTTGCGAAAGGCTTTCAAAGATTTTTGGCGTACATTCGTATAGCCCTGCAAAAATCGTTAAGAGTGATTACGATGAGATTGCTAAATGCTGTGTGGAACTCGTTGACGGTAAAAAGGGCACGTTTAAGGTTGTAACTAATCGTGCAGACAAAAAATTCCCAATTCCATCGTTACAAATGTCACGTGAGCTTGGTGGTGTTTTGCTTGAAAAATACCACGAAAACATTAAGGTTGACGTAGTAAGCCCAAGCTTTAGCGTAAACGTTGATATTCGCGAAAGTGGTGAAACCTTGATTTATACTGACGTTATCAAGGGTTTTGGTGGGTTGCCAGTCGGTTCGTCGGGTAAGGGCTTGTTATTGCTTTCAGGTGGTATTGACAGTCCCGTTGCGGGCTTTATGCTTGCAAAACGTGGTATGAAGCTTGAAGCGTTGCATTTCCACAGTTATCCCTACACGTCGGAAGCAGCGCTTGAAAAGGTTAAAACGCTTGCAAAAATCATATCATATTTCACAGGTGGGCTTAAATTACACATCGTTAAGTTCACGCATATACAGGAGCAAATTCACGAGCATTGCCCAGAAGAACTTATGATAACCTTAATGCGTAGGTTTATGATGCGTATTGCTGAAAGAATCTCGGTTAAACAGGGTTGCCAAGCAATTATCACGGGCGAAAGTTTAGGTCAGGTTGCAAGCCAAACGGTTGAAAGCATTACTTCGTCTAACTCGGTTGTAACCTTACCGGTGTTTAGACCGTTGATCGGCTTTGATAAGCTTGAAATTATTGAAATTTCACATAAAATTGATACTTTTGAGACTTCAATATTGCCTTATGAAGATTGTTGCACGGTCTTTTTACCCAAATTCCCAGCGATTAAGCCTAAAATGGAAACAATTTTGAAGGCTGAAAGTGCTTTAGACGTTGAAGCGCTTGTTGAAAGCGCTATAAATGAGATTGAAGTTTTTGAGGTGTAAAATGGAAAAACGTATTTTAACAATTCAAGACATTTCTTGCGTAGGTCAATGTTCAATGACCGTTGCTTTGCCAATATTATCGGCTTGTGGGTACGAAACGGCAATTTTGCCGTCGGCAGTGTTGTCCACGCATACGGCAGGCTTTACAAACTTCACCGTTTTGTCGCTTACGGAAGAATTTCCTAAAATTTTGAACCATTGGGAAAGTGAAAGTATCACTTTTGACGGTGTTTATACTGGCTACGTTTTGGGTAATCAAATTGATTACATTATAGAAATTTGCTCTAAGCTTAATAAGGGTGCTAAAATTATTGACCCAGTTATGGCTGACCACGGCAAATTTTATTACGGCTTTGACGAAAAGTTTGCTGAAAAAATGTGTAAGCTTTGCGAGTCGGCTGACGTGATTTTACCAAACCTTACAGAAGCTGCGTTTTTACTTGGCGAAGAACCAAGATTGTCAGGCTACGACAAGGCGTACGTTGAAGGCTTGTTATCAAGGCTTGTTAAAAAGTTAAAGGTTAAAAAGATAGTTTTAACTGGTGTTTCATTTGAACAATCAAAGCTTGGCGTTGCAGTTTATTGTGGAAAAACTAACGAAGTCGCTTATTATTTTACAAAGCGTATTGAAAGAAACTTCCACGGTACAGGCGATATTTACTCATCAGCCTTTGTTGGCGCTTATTTAGGTGGGCTTTCACTTTATGATTCAGCTTCAATCGCAGCTGATTTTACAGTTAAAGCTATGGAACTTACTATTGATTATGCTGAAATTCATCCTTACGGGGTGTATTTCGAACAAGTATTGCCATATTTGATTGGCAAAATAAATTACTTAAAGGGTTAATTATGAAGAAAACGATTTTACAAAAATATGCAAATTTACTCGCAAAAAAGGGCGTAAACGTTCAAAAAGGACAAGATGTTTACGTAATTGCAGGTCTTGACCAACCTGAATTCGTTGCTATGGTAACTGAAGCCTTATATAAGGCTGGTGCGCGTAAGGTTTATATTGATTGGGACTATCAGCCACTTGGTAAATTACACGTTAAGTATCAGTCGTTAAAGACTTTAAGTACGGTTGACAGGCTTGCGCTTGAAAAAATCAAATGGCGTTCAGAAGATTTGCCTGCGCATCTTTATCTCGTTTCAGACGATCCAGACGGCTTAAAGGGCGTCAACATTGATAAAATGGTAAAAGCGCAACAGGCTAAAATGAAGATCATCAAGCCTTATCGCGACAGTATGGAAAGCAAATACCAATGGTGTATTGCCGCTGTACCTGGTAAGAAATGGGCTAAAAAAGTTTTCCCTGATTTAAAGGTGAATCAAGCCGTTGAAAAGCTTTGGGAAGCAATCCTGCAAGCTGCGCGCGTAATTGACGATCCGATTGAAGCGTGGAATTTACATAATACAAATATTAAGCAAAAATGCAATATTTTAAATAGTTTAAAATTGGAAAAGTTACATTATCAAAGTGCTAACGGTACTGATTTAACCATTTGGCTTAACGAAAAGGGAAAGTTCCACGGTGGATACGATACAACCACTTTTGGCGTTGATTTTAACCCCAATATCCCATCAGAAGAAGTCTTTACGTCACCTAAAGCAGGCAAGGCAGAAGGTATAGTTTATTCATCGAAGCCATTATCCTATAACGGGCAGCTTATTGAAAACTTTTACTTAAAGTTTGAAAACGGCAAGGTTGTTGACGTTGGCGCTGAAAAGAACGTTGATATGTTAAAGAAAATGGTTTCTATTGACGAAGGCGCTTCAATGCTTGGCGAATGTGCTTTTGTTCCTTTTGACAGCCCAATAAATAATACTGGTATTTTGTTCTTTGAAACCTTGTTTGATGAAAATGCCGCTTGCCCCTTGGCTATTGGCCGTGGCTTTGCCGACTGCATTGAAGGTGGCACTGAAATGAGTCACGAAGAACGCATTCAAAACGGTATCAATGATTCAGCAACACACGTTGACTTTATGATTGGCACTGCTGATTTAAAGGTTACCGGTACTGACTTTAACGGCAAAGAAATAGTTATCTTTAAAGATGGTAACTGGAATATCTAATAAGTAAATTAAAAAACCGTCAGTTTTCGCTGACGGTTTTTTTGTGGTAATTTTTAACTTTATTTAGGGTGATAAAGCTGTTTTGTTTGGTATTTAGGCTCGCAAGAGAGTCTTATACCCAATTTTTTCATATTATTTTGGTCAATTTGAGATAAAATAACCGATGAGTGCGCTTCAGCACCGTTTAACAAATGTAAGCATTCAAGCGCGTTTTTAGCGTTTTCATTACGCGTTGAAGCGATAGTTAATGCAATTAAAAGTTCGTCTATATGAAGTAGTGGATTTTTGTTCTTTAAATGACCAACCTTAAGCGCCTGTATTGGTTTAATATATACTGGTGAAATTAGGTCGATTTGGTCGGGGATATTAGCTAAAACCTTTAGCGCGTTAATTAGCGCTGCAGAGCTTGCGCCTAACAATGAAGAAGTTTTACCCGTGATAATTTGGCCATTTGTAAGCTGAATTGCAACAGCAGGACCGTTTGTTAAGGCTTCCTTATCAAGCGCTGCTTTAACTACGGGGCGTTCACTTGGGTTGATGCCAGCCTGTTGCATAATAAGTTCAAGCTTGTTAATTTGGTTTTCACACGGCTCGCCTTGAACTTGGGCGCATTTTGCGTTGTAATAACGGCGAATAATTTCTTGTTTTGACGCGTTGCAAACGGCTTGGTCGTCATCAATGCAAAAACCAACCATATTTACGCCCATATCAGTAGGCGAAAGATAAGGTGATTTTTCTAAAATTTTGTTAAAAGTTGCTTCTAAAACAGGGAAAATCTCAACGTCACGGTTATAATTAGTGGCTAATTCGCCGTAACGCTCTAAATGGAACGGGTCAATCATATTTACGTCGTCAAGATCAACCGTTGCGGCTTCGTAAGCCATATTTACAGGGTGCTTAAGTGGTAAACTCCAGATAGGGAAGGTTTCAAATTTAGCATAACCAGCCTTTACGCCCTTTAAATTTTCGTGGTAAAGCTGTGATAAGCAAACTGCCATTTTGCCACTACCAGGGCCTGGCGCCGTAACAACGACAAGCTCACGCGTGGTTTCAATGTATTGGTTTTTGCCGTAACCTTGCTCGCTAACGATTAAGTCAACGTTGGTTGGATAACCACTTATTGGGTAGTGAAGATATACCTTGATTCCCATTGATTCAAGGTATTGTTTAAAGTTGATTGCGTTAGGTTGCTCGGTAAAGCAGGTGATAACTACGCTACCCACGTAAAGTTCAAAGTTATTAAAAGCGTCGATAAGGCGCATTACTTCAAGGTCGTAGGTTATGCCCAAGTCGCCACGTACTTTGTTCTTTTCGATATCGTTTGCGTTAATTACGATTATCAATTCGGCTTTATCCTTAAGCTTAAGCAGCATCTGAAGCTTGCTGTCAGGCTCAAAACCGGGTAAAACCCTTGACGCGTGATAATCATCGTAAAGCTTGCCACCAAATTCAAGGTAAAGCTTACCACCGAAATCCCTAATACGCTCGCGTATCTTTTCAGACTGTAGTTTTATATATTTTTCATTATTAAAACCGCACATAAGTTCAGCCCCGTAAAATTCTTACACGTATTGTAACAAATAGTTAAAGGTTTTTCAAGTCAAAAATATGTTTTTTGTTAGATAATTTTATTTATTTTTTACACTAATCAATTAAATATATTTTTCTTGCATAAATTGGTATTTCGTGCTATAATTAAAAATACAGACTTAAACTTACAGGGGATTTATGAAGTACGTAGAGTTTACTATTCATACAACTGATTTAGGCGAAGAGCTTGTTTCCGATATTTTATGGAAATACCAAAACTACGGCGTGGCAGTTTGCTCGGTAAAAGACGTTATCGAGCTAACTGAAAACAGGCGTGAAACTTTTGACTATATTGACGAAAGCTTATTTGATTTTCAAGTGGGCGTTTCGCTTGTTAAAAGTTATTTTGATATTGATAAAGCCGAGTCTTTAAAACGACTTATAATGCAGGATTTTGATTTGCTTAAACTTAACGCGCAGGGTAATATCAATATCGGTAGTTTAGAGCTTGTTGAAAGAATTGTCGATGGTGATGACTGGATTGAAATTTGGCGTAAACACTACAGGCCTATTCATTTTGGTAAGATTACCATTTGTCCGAGATGGTTAGAGCCAAATACCGATAACCAGGTTGTTTTTATTGATTCAAACGCCGCGTTTGGCACGGGCGAGCACGAAACGACTTCAATGTGTCTGGATTATTTGCAAAATAATATCAAGGATGGGCAGGTTGTCGTTGACGTTGGTACTGGCTCAGGTATTTTAGGTCTATGCGCAGCAAAGCTTGGCGCAAGTAAGGTTTTTATGACCGACAACGACCAAGTTGCAGTTGATTCTGCAATACATAACGTAACGATTAATAACGTGGGCGATATTTGTACGGTAGTAAACACCGACCTATTAGCCGACGTTGAGATTAAAGGCGATATAGTTGTTGCTAATATTACTGCCGACGTTTTAAAAATTTTAGGCGCAACCATAAAGCAATATTTAAAGGATAAGGCCATTGTTATTTTAAGCGGTATTTTGAAATCGCGCCTTGATGAAGTCGTTGATTTTTACACCCAGTTAGGGCTAACTTTAGTTGACTCAAAAACGCAGGGCGAATGGTCTGCAGTAATGATGTCACGTTAATTTTGTGTGACATAAAAGCATTAAAAAACACGCATTATAAAAGGGATATTACAATAATTTATGAAAGCTGTTGTGTTTACTTTAGGTTGTAAAGTTAACGCTTGTGAAAGCGCCAGCTTAATGACG
>JAZTYT010000106.1:0-2963 GCA_045637045.1 Christensenellaceae bacterium
ATGCATCTGAAGTTAAAGAATATCGCCATAGAATAGAAGTTCGCACAAAGCAAGGATACTTATATTTGTTTTATGTAGATATCCCATATCAATGGGACCCAATACCTTTTTTGAATTCTTTGAATTATGAAATAGATTGCAAATTATATCCTGAAAAACATAAATATGATAAACTTAAGATAGCTTGTTTTTTTGGTTTAATAGTTTTGTTTTTTTGTTTTATTTCAGCACTGATTTCATAAGATTATATTTATATGACTGTTAAAAATAATATTATGGAAAATTTTTTACAAAAAGCAAAGGCAGTAATGATAGGACACGCAGTAGGGGATGCTTTAGGTGTGCCAGTTGAGTTTATGACAAGAGAAGAATTAAAGCTAAAGCCCGTTAAAACTATGCAAGGCAACGGCACCTATCCAATGCCCAAAGGTTGTTGGTCTGACGATACTTCTATGGCGCTTTGCGCTTTGGATGTCTTTGACAAAGGAAAACTTAATTTTGACAAAGTTATGATAAACTTTGCACTATGGTATTATAACGACCATTTCACCCCAACAGGCGAAATGTTTGACGTTGGCAACACTTGTAGTATTGCTATCGAGCGTTATTTTAAGCAAAATCTTTCCTGGAAAGAATGTGGCTTAACCAATGAATGGTCAAACGGCAATGGTTCACTTATGAGAATACATCCATTCGTTCTTTATACCTTTACGCTTGATACCAATATAAGAACTAAAATTGAAATTATCGAATTAGCTTCAGGACTAACGCATGCGCATCCAAGATCGAAAATGGCGTGTGGGATATATGCTTTTGTATTGTGGGAATTATTAGATGATACAAAACGCTGTATGGGGAAGGAAGCGATACGTCGTGGTTTAAGAAATGCACGTAGGTATTACAAAGATAATCCCGAGTTCAAGCATTTTTCTTTAAAACTTTGCAGGCAAATAGCGGATATTGACCATATTTGTGAAGACCCAAAAACATATAAACGTGCAACCGAAGAAGATATTATCAGTAATGGATACGTGGTACATACCTTGGAAGCCGCTATTTGGTGCTTATATACAACGTTTTCGTATAAAGATTGCGTTTTAAAAGCAGTTAATTTAGGTGATGATACTGATACGGTTGGATCTATTGCAGGCGCTTTAGCTGGGGCGATGTACGGTTATGAACAGATTCCTGAAGATTGGAAAAACGATTTAATCAAAAGAGAATATATAGAATCTTTATGCGAAAAAGCTTTTTACAATAACTAAACTGTAAATAATTTAAAAAACCCTTAAAAACCGTGCTATAGGCCGACTTTTAAGGGTTTTTGCTTTATTAATTTATTTTAAGAATTTTGTTTTAGCCTTAAAATTTTTAACGTCACGATAGCCAAGCTTACCATAAAAATGCTCGTGATGCTCATCGTTTACGCTATCAAGCTGAATCATAGCGCCACCAAGTTTTTTGACGCGACGTTCAAGCTCGTTCATAATGACCGTGCCTAAACCTTTGTTTTGATAGTCTTTTGCGACAACAATCTCAACAAGATTATAAGCAGTCAAATCGTAAAAGGTTTCAAATCTACCCATAACGAAACCAATAACCTTATTGTTGCAAGTTACCACAAAACATAACGAATCGGGTGTGCCAACAACCTGCCAAATGCGTTTGTACACAATTTCTGGCGTCCAATTATCACCAGTTGAGTTCCAATATTCAATATACAAAGGGATAACGCTTTGGATATCCTTTTGTTCCATTTTTTTGTATTCAAGTTTCATAATATCCTTACTAAAACCAGTCTATAAGTCGATTATCGGCATATTTTGGTTTAATTTTTGTTTATAGTTATTCTAATATCGCCCGTGGTTGTTGTGATTTCGCATCTGTGACCATTGGTTAGTTTAGGTACGTCAACCTTGCCCGTTGTGGTATTTGCAAAAACAACCATATCGGAATAAAAACTACCTTTAACGTCACCTGTGGTGGTTGTTATGTAAACTTCGTTAGCGTCGCATTGCGTTAGCATTACGTCACCTGTAGTCAAATTAACGCGCATTGTTTCGCCAACTACAAGATGGTCAAGCGTAGCGCTACCCGTGGTGGCTTCTAAAGTAAACCCGTTTGCGATTACGTTTGTGATAGAGTGTTCACCCGTAGTGCTTACAAGATTGAACCAGTAAAGCGTGCAGTTGGTAATTTCCACGTCACCAGTAGTTACCTTAACCGTTAAATTGGTTTCATTGCTAATTTCGTAAAGCTCCACGTCGCCCGTGGTCGCTTCAATAACAACGTCGCTAAAAGGTAAGTTTTCAACTTCAACGTCGCCAGTGGTGACTTTAACGTTAAGCGACCCGTAAGCTCTTTCAGGTAGGAAAACAGTGATTTCTTGCTCGTTTGAAAAACCCAATTTATCATACCACTTGCGATTATCTACAACTTCAATCGTAAGCGTGCCGTCAAAAACGCTTGTCTTAATTTCAAAATTCCTATTGATTTCACCTTCAATCCACGCTTCGCCGGTGGTTGGCATAATGGTAATATCGGTGGTGTGTGCAATAACGGTTACGTTTACAAAGTCATCGTAAATTATTTGTGTGTTGCGTACAAGATTATCATCGCAACCCGTAAAGCAAAGCGCCGAAATAATAAATAAGGCGATAATTAAAATGAAACGTTTAATTTTCATTGAGCCATCCCGAATAATTATAATGATTAAGTTAAGTATAGCACAATTTTTGGCCGCGCGCAAGGCTTAAATGCAAAAACTTGGGCGTGAAATTGCTTGATTTTAGCACGTCGCACAATAAATTTTGTCATTTGTCGTTAAGTGGTTGTCTTTTTGTAATCGGTTTGGTAAAATATAATAAATAAAATGATTTACAAAGAATAAATATGTACTACAGACACGATTTAAAAGACAAATACGTTTACCCTGATCGCAGTGACGAGCATATGATTACCGT
>JAZTYT010000107.1:0-4321 GCA_045637045.1 Christensenellaceae bacterium
CAGGTTGCAAATAGAGCATAGAAGTTGTGGGGAAGAATAAAAACAAAAAGGAGGAAATTAATATGGCTGTTATTTCAATGAAACAACTTCTTGAAGCTGGTGTTCACTTTGGTCACCAAACAAGAAGATGGAACCCAAAGATGAAAAAGTACATCTACGGCAGCAGAAATGGTATTCATATCATTGACTTACAAATCACTATTAAGCTTATTGAACAAGCTTACAGATTCGTTGCTGACCAAGTTAAAGAAAATAAGACTGTACTTTTCGTTGGTACAAAACGTCAAGCACAAGAAGCTATTATGCAAGAAGCTGAACGTTGCGGTATGCACTACGTTAACTATCGTTGGTTAGGCGGTACGTTAACAAACTTCAAGACCATTCGTTCAAGAGTTGAAAGACTTAACAAACTTGACCAAATGGAAAAGATGGGCGACTTTGATCTTTTACCAAAGAAAGAAGTTCAAGCATTAAAGAAAGAACGTGAAAAACTCAACCAAAACCTTGGTGGTATCAGAGAAATGAGAACTCTCCCTGACATCATGTTCGTTGTTGACCCATCATGCGAAGACATCGCTATCAAGGAAGCAAAGAAGCTTAACATCCCAGTTGTTGCTATTACAGACACAAACTGTGATCCAGACCTTATCGACTACGTTATCTCTGCAAACGACGACGCTATCAAAGCAGTTAAGTTAATCGCATCAATCATTGCTGACGCTGTTATCGAAGGCAAGCAAGGTGAAGACGCTGTTATCGCTATGAGAGAACAAGCTGCTAAAAAGCAAGCTGAAGCAAAGGTAGAAGCACCAGCTCAAGAAGCACCTGCAACAGAAGAAGCTGAATAATTATATAACTTGAAAAGGAGATTATTATGAGTTTTACAGCACAAGACGTTAAGACATTAAGAGAAAGAACCGGTTGCGGTATGATGGATTGCAAGAACGCTTTAGTTGAAACTAACGGCGATATGGAAAAGGCAATCGACTTTTTAAGAGAAAAAGGTATGGCTAAAGCTGCTAAAAAGGCTGGCCGTATTGCTGCTGAAGGTATCGTTGACAGCTACATCCACATGGGTGGTAAGATCGGCGTTTTATTAGAAATCAACTGCGAAACAGACTTCGTTGCACGTGGTGAACAATTCAAAGAATTATCACACGACATTTGCTTACACATCGCTGCTGCAAATCCTTCATACTTAACAAAGGAAGAAGTTCCAGCTGAAGTTATTGAAAGAGAAAAAGCTGTTTTAAAGGCACAAGCTTTAGAAGAAGGCAAACCTGCACAAATCGTTGAAAAAATGGTTGAAGGTAGAATTAAGAGCTTCTATGACGACAACTGCTTATTAAACCAAAAGTTCGTTAAAGATCCATCAAAGACAATCGAACAATTAGTTGTTGAAGCAACCGCTACAATCGGCGAAAAGATCGCTATCAGAAGATTCGTTCGTTTCGAAATGGGCGAAGGTTTACAAAAGAAGAGTGAAAACTTAGCTGACGAAGTTGCAGCACAAGTTGCACGTTCAAAAAATTAATTTAGATTGATTCAAGAAGGAAACTTAACTAAAATTATGTTTCCTTCTTTTTCAAAAACAGCCCTAAACGGCAACATTACACTTTAAGGCGGTTAGTTTTTATGAAAAATTACAAACGCGTGTTAATTAAGCTTAGTGGCGAAGCCTTAGCAGGCAAAAAGGGTTTTGGCTATGATTACGATTTTTTAAACGATATCGTTGACGAGCTTATAACCTTACGTAAAAGTGGCGTAGAGCTTGCTTTAGTCGTTGGCGGCGGTAATTTCTGGCGTGGGCGTCAGGGTGGCGAGATGAATCGCACTACCGCAGACCAAATGGGAATGCTTGCAACGGTTATCAACGGCCTTGCGCTTTTAGACGCTTTCGAGCAAAAGGGAGTTAAAGCATCGCTTCAAAGCGCAATCGCAATGGAAAAGGTTTGTGAAACCTTTACAAGACGCACGGCAAAAGCCCATCTTGAAAATGGCGAAATCTTGATTTTCGCAGGTGGCACGGGCAGTCCGTATTTTTCAACCGATACCGCGGCGGCTTTAAGGGCTGCGGAAATTGAAGCTGACGTTATCTTGCTTGCAAAAAACGTTGACGGCATTTACGACAGCGACCCTAAGATTAACAAAAACGCCAAAAAGTACGATGAAATTTCCTACATAGATTTCATTAAAAACGGACTTAAGGCTATGGACGTTACAGCCGTAACGATGTGTATGGAAAATAATATGCCTATACTTTGCTTCGGCCTTGAAAAAGGCGCGCTTATAAAAGCAGTCAACGGTGAAAGTATGGGTACGTTGATAAAGTAACCCAAGTTTTTGCATTTTACTTAAAAACGACAAATAAAATAAGAGTAATTACCTATAATATTGTATAGCGCAAAATGATTACCTTGTTTTATTCGGTTACTAAAAAACTGATTATAAAGGAGTTATTTATATGGCAGTTGATATGGAAAAAGTCGAGATGATTATGCTCGAAGGCGAAGAAAGAACTGAAAAAACCATAAGCGTTTTAAAGGAAAACTATATCCAAATCAGACTCGGCAGGGCAAACCCACACGTTTTAGATAAGGTTATGGTTGATTTTTACGGCCAACCAACACCAGTTGGACAAATGAGTAACATTTCCGTTCAAGACGGTAAGTGCTTGGTTATCGCGCCTTGGGATAAGAGCATGCTTAAAAACGTTGAAAAGGCTGTTTTAGCTTCAAACGTTGGCATCACCCCAACAAACGACGGTAACGTTATCCGTTTGGTTTTCCCTGATTTAACGGAAGAACGTCGTCGTGAAATTTCTAAACAAGTTAGAAAGATGGGCGAAGACGCAAAGGTTGCAGTTAGAAACATCCGTCGCGACGTTTTAGATACGCTTAAAAAGATGAAAACAAATAAGGAAGTTTCAGAAGACGAATACACCTTATTTGAAAAAGACGTGAACGAAGTTATCAACAAAGCAGTTGAAAGCATTGAAAAACTTCAAGCCGACAAAGAAAAGGACGTAATGACTGTTTAATGAACGGCTTAAAACACATTGCATTTATAATGGACGGAAACGGCCGTTGGGCTGAGCAAAGGGGCAAAAGCCGAAGCTTTGGGCACACGCGTGGTGCTAAAGCTTTGGAAGATATCGTAAGCTTTGCTTTTTCGCTTGACGTGGCGGTTCTGTCCTTTTATGCTTTTTCAACGGAAAATTGGTCAAGGCCCAAGGAAGAAGTCGATAAAATTCTTTCCTTATTATTTAATAGTCTTGTTAAAAACACCGAAAAACTCGTTAAAAAGGGCATACGCCTTGTGATTTCGGGGAGTTTGGACTGTCTTAACAAAACCCAGCGCCAAAAGGTTGAGCGCGCAATAGATAAAACCAAGGGCTTTGACAAGGTTTTAAATATTTGCTTTAACTACGGTGGGCGTGACGAAATTTTGCAGGCGGTTAACAAGGCGATTGAGAATAAGCTTGAACGCGTTGACGCCAAAACCTTTGAATCGCTTTTATACACCAATGGCTTACCACCCGTTGATTTAGTTATACGAACCAGTGGCGAGCAACGCCTGAGTAACTTTTTACTTTGGCAGGTTGCTTACGCCGAAATATATTTCACGCCAGTTTTATGGCCCGACTTTGATAAGGATTGCTTATTGGAAGCAATAAACTGGTATAATCAAAGAAACCGTCGTTTCGGTGGTCTCAAATAGTATAAGGCTTTGGGCTTTTTAGCATAGTCTTAATTTATCAAGGATAAATTATTATGAAGGATTTTTTAACAAGGGTTGTTACGGCCGTATTCATAGTTATTGCATTTGCAGGTAGTATAGTTTTGCGTCAGCTCGTTGATTACAGGCTGATGTATATACTTTTGTATGCCTTTGCAGTGCTTGGCACTATCGAAATGATACGCGCGCTTAAGGATAAGCTGACTTCATTGCAAAAATGTATTGCCCTTGCTTTTTCGCTTTCCGTTACGCCTTGCTTTTGTTTTATAGGCGCAAACAGCCTTGCAATAATTTGCGCGTGCGCGTGCTTACTCGTTTTGCTAACGCTCGTGTTCGACTTTAAAAACACCACCTTGGAAAGCTGTGGCTTGTCGCTTTTAACCTTGTTTTACCCAACTGGGCTTTTGATACCCACGCTACTTGCTAACGCGCTTGAAGGCTTCGGCTTTTACGCAATGGTTTTAACCTTTGCTGTCGCGCCCTTTGCAGACTCTGGCGCGTACATAATAGGTTGTATTTTTAAAGGCCCTAAACTTTGCCCTACAATCAGCCCAAAAAAGACGATTAGCGGTGCTATAGGCGG
>JAZTYT010000108.1:0-12130 GCA_045637045.1 Christensenellaceae bacterium
GGTGTAACAATCGCAAAAGAAATCGAGCTCGAAGATGCTTTTGAAAATATGGGCGCACAGCTTGTTAAGGAAGTTTCAACCAAGACTAACGACGTTGCTGGTGACGGCACTACGACTGCAGTTGTTTTAGCCCAAGCAATGATTAACGAAGGCTTAAAGAATTTAGCGGCTGGCGCTAACCCCGTTATCCTTAAAAAAGGTATAATGAAAGCCGTTGACGTTGCAGTTGATTGCTTAAAGGAATCTTCCAAGACAATCGACGGCAAAAAAGCAATCGCGCAGGTTGCTTCAATCTCTGCCGGTGACGAAGACGTTGGTTTACTTATCGCTGACGCAATGGAAAAGGTCGGTAAAGAAGGGGTTATTACCGTTCAGGAAAGCAAAACGATGAAAACTGAATTGACAACCGTTGAAGGTATGCAATTCGACCGTGGTTACGCTTCAGCGTATATGGTTACTAACACCGATAAAATGGAAGCAGTGCTTGATTCCCCTGTAATCTTGATTACGGATAGAAAGATTTCTTCAATCCAAGAAATTTTACCTGTCGTTGAACCAATCGCTCAACAAGGTCATCGCCTTCTTATTATCGCTGACGACGTTGAAGGCGACGCGCTTGCAGCACTTGTTGTTAATAAACTCAAAGGCGTATTAAATTGCGTTGCAGTTAAAGCACCTGGCTTTGGCGATAGAAGAAAAGCAATGCTTGAAGACATCGCAATTTTAACAGGTGGTCAAGTTTTATCTTCGGATTTAGGTATTGAATTTAAAGATTTTACGATGGATATGCTTGGTCGCGCGCATCAAGTTAAGGTTGACAAAGACAATACGACTATTATTGACGGCGCAGGTGAAACGCAAGCAATTAAAGCAAGAATTAGCGCAATCAAGGCTCAAATTAGCGAAACTACTTCCGACTACGATAGAGAAAAATTACAAGAACGCCTTGCTAAACTTTCAGGTGGCGTTGCAGTTATCAACGTAGGCGCTGCAACAGAAGTTGAAATGAAGGAAAAGAAGCTCCGTATTGAAGACGCGCTTGCCGCAACGCGCGCAGCCGTTGAAGAAGGTATCGTACCGGGTGGTGGCGTTGCATTACTTAATACAGTCCCTGCAATTAAACGCCTTACCTTAAACCTTAAGGGTGATGAAAAAACTGGCGCTGAAATCGTAATCAAAGCCGTTGAAGCGCCAATGCGTCAAATTGCAATGAACGCAGGCCTTGACGGGTCGGTTATCCTTAATCGCGTAGTATCTTCAAAGAAAGAAAACTATGGGTTTAACTTCCTTACAAACGAATATACCGATATGGTTAAATCAGGTATTATCGACCCAACTAAAGTTTCAAGATCAGCGCTACAAAATTCAGCGTCAATCGCGTCAACGTTATTGACAACCGAAAGTTTAGTTACTGATATCCCACAACCAGAACAGCCTATGGCTAACCCAAATATGGGTGGTATGTATTAAAGAAAATCAACTAAAAAATTAAGCAAACCCCTTGAGTAATTCAAGGGGTTTTTCGTCTTTAAAATAATATAATTAGTTGCTAAATTTATTTTAAAACTCATTGATAATCGGCTTATAGACCAACTTTTGATAAATAATAGGCTTTCATAGCCATACTGTCTTCGGTTTGATTGCCGGCAGACTCACAAATAATATGTGGCTCAACGTTTAAAGACAAACAAGCGTCGATAAACGGTTCAAATTCAGGGCCGTATTCAGTATCGTCAAAGTTTAAATGCCTTACTTCACCTTTAGCGGTATATTGAATTTTGGAAAAATGAACGTGGAAGTTTTTAACCCTTTCAAAGCCCAATTTATCAATCATATATTGTATGCGAATTTTAAAATCGTCTACGGTTTTTAAACTACCTTGCTCACGCGCGTTGACATGTCCAAAGTCAACGGTCGGTAGATAAAAAGGCGCAATTTGGCAAAAGCGCGTTACTTCTTCAATAGTGCCTATTTGTACTAATTTACCCATTGTTTCAGGACAAAAAAACATATCGTCAAGACCTTCGGCACGAATAATTTCAGCAAGGTGTTCAAGCCTTAAAATAGTTCTTTCAACTGCCACGTCGCGTTGTTCTTTACCCTGTGACGCAGGGTGAAAAATAACACGGTTTGCCCCCATATTTTTTGCCATAAAAGCCGACTCTAAAACGTAATTAAAGGAATTTAAAGCCTTTTCATCGTCAGGGTTGGCAAAATTTATATAGTACGGTGCGTGCACGCTGATTTCAATACCACAGGACGTAAAGGCATCCCTTAAAATTTGCGCTTTGTCTTGTTTAATATTTACGCCACGCCCAAAGGAATATTCAAATAAATCAATATTTTTATCTTTAAGCCACTTGGCGGCCTGTTCGGTTTTGGTGAAGCCTTGTGCGTAAAAGCTTTCACCTGCTCCACTTGGTCCAAATTTAATCATAAATAGATAGATCCTTTTTAAGTTGTGCTTTTAATTGGTCAACGGTATCAAACTTTTTGGTTTCCCTTACAAACTTGTCAAAATAAATGGTAATTTTCTTACCGTAAAGGTTATCAAATTCACCCAAAATATCGGTTTCTATTTTAACTTTTTCGTCACCAAAGGTTGGTGCTGTACCGTAGTTTGTTATGGAATCATAAAGCTTTCCGTCAAGCAAAGCTTTAGTGCGATATACACCGTTTTTTATTGGCATTTTATCAGGCGCGTTAATATTAGCAGTTGCAAAGCCAAGCTTGCTTCCATCACCCCTGCCCTGTATAATTATACCAGAAATATAATATTTTTTACCTAAATACAAATTGGCACGCTCAATATCGCCTAACGCTAAACACTCCTTAATAAAAGTACTTGCAACCTTGTTACCATCTATGGTGACCATTGGCGTTACAACCAAATTTATATCGTTATCATTGCAAAAGGTTTGCAAAAGTTCTACGTTACCGCTTTTGTTTTCACCAAAGGTATAGTCATCACCGCAAATAATTGCAACAGGGCTAAAATTATTTTTTAGCGTAGTTAAAAAATCAATAGCCGTGGTATTATAAAAATCTTGCGTTTGATATGCGTAAATTACTGCGTCAACGTTAGTCTTTTCAATTTCAAATAGTGCTTCTTCTTGTGTAAAAATTGTGTTTAAACGGCTTATAGGCTCACTTTTAAAGAAAGAAAACACACAAACGTCAACAGCATTACTACTGTTTAGCTTTAATTGTTTTGCACGCTCAATTAAGCTTAAATGTCCTAAATGCAAGCCGTCAAAACGCCCCAAGCAAATTACGGTAGGTTTATTATGTTGTTTATAAAAATCAAGCAAAATCATAAATCTCTCACGTAAACCTTCATCTTAAGGCTGTTATCGGTAATTTGACCAATACCCCAAAATTCGTCACCACTAAAGACTTTATACACGCCATCAGGACGCTCAACTACACACAAAACCCCGTCTATAAGCCGTTTAGATAAGGTTTTATCCAAAACAACTTCTTCATAAGTTAATGCATCTTGTGGTTTGATTATACATTTAGTTGGGTCATCAAATTCTAATAACTGTTCAATGGTATATGAGTTTTCAATATTAAACTCACCAGATGAAATTCTTTGTAAAGACGTCATCGTGCCGTAACAATTTAACGCCTTTGCCATATCCCTTACTATTGAACGAATATACGTACCACCACTACAGGTAATTAAAAAGCTAAAAGCAGTATCACTCACCCTTTCTAAAAGCAGGACGTCGTATATAGTAATGCGCTTAGGTGGCAAGGTAAATTCAACCCCACGGCGCGCTAATTTGTAACTACGCTTACCGTCAACAAGCTTTGCAGAATAATTTGGTGGAACTTGGTCGATATCACCTATAAGCGACGGTAAAACTGATTTTATTTGCTCTTCAGTGGGAATATTTTGCGAATAATTATTCGGTTCAGTTTCAAGGTCGTACGATGGGGTTTCATAGGCAAAATCAAATGTTGCAACGTACTTTTTTTGCTTGTCTAATAAAATATCAAACATCCTTGTAGCCTGACCAAGCGCTATAGGTAAAACCCCAGACGCAAGTGGGTCAAGCGTGCCCATATGACCACACTTAACCTTAAAAATCTTTTTAATTTTATTCACGCAATAGGTTGACGTATCGCCAACCTTTTTGTTAACACAAACAAAACCAATCATACAAGATAGTTCCCACAAGTATATAAAAGCTTATCAATAACGTCTTCGTAAATACCAGCTATAACAGCCCCACTCGCCTTTTTGTGGCCACCACCGCCAAAGGTTTGGGCAATTTGGTTGCAGTCAACGTTTTTACTTCTAAAGCTTATTCTAAAAACTTCTTTTCTAAATTCTAATAGGCTAATACCAATTTCAACGCAATCAATAGTGGTTGTATAATCAACGAAGCCTTCAGTTGCGTCGTTTGAAAGCCCGTATTTTTCTAAATCGCCTTGTCTTGTCGTTATAATAGCGATTTTGTTATCGTTATAAAAACGCATTTTTGAAAGAACGTCAGCGTAAAGTTTTGCCCTTTCTTTGCTTTGTGAACGGAACATTTTGTCGTGTGCAAGCGAAACTGAACCACCACAAGCGATGAGTTCAGACACGGTTAAAAATGTTTTAGCATCACAATCACCGTGTGAAAAGGTGTTTGTATCCGTGCAAATGCCGTAAAGCAAGGTTTGGGCAATTTCAGCGTCAACCGTAACGCCCATTGCTTTAATCACGTCATACACCAAAAGCGCACAAGCCGGCCTTGTTTCAACAATATTTTTAGTTGCATAACGCGTGCAGGATAAATGATGGTCAATCAAAAATGTCGGCCTTTTTTTGCTAAATTGTGATGAATGCCCACCTAAAAGCTCTAAAGTTGGGCAATCTACGGCAATAAAAGCGTCATAGCTTAAATCAACCTTATTTGACGGTCTAAACGGAAAACACGGCTCAAAAACTTTGCCAAACGGATCGGCACAAACAACGTCGACACGCTTACCAAGCCTTTTAAAAGCAAAATATAAACCGAAAGCGCACGATAAAGTGTCACCATCCGGTCTGGCGTGACAAAATATCAATGCGCTATTCAAACGTTTTAATTGATTAGCAAAATCACTCACCGTCATTATGTTCACCGTAAGTAAAACCGCTAATAATTTTATCTATTTTAGCACCGTACTCCATAGAGCCGTCAAGCAAGAAATTAATTCTTGGCACAGTTCTAATACGCATCTGCGCCGAAAGAAGTTTTCTAACCTGTGGTGCTGATTCAACGATAGCTTTAAAAGTTCTATCAGCTAAATCTTTATTTGTAGAAAATACGCTAACGTAAACGTAAGCTTCTTCTAAATCGCTTGTAACCCTAACGCCCGAAATTGAAAACATTTCGGTAATGTTAGGGTTTTTAATGCGTGTAGATAAAAGCTCATAAATTTGCCTTGCAAATTCTTTTTCAAGTCTTTTTTCGCGTTTATCTTTCATTTATTAGTCCTTTTGTTGTTCAACAACGTAACATTCAATAAAGTCGCCAACCTTAATATCGTTAAAGTTTTCGATAGAAATACCACATTCGTAACCGGTTGCAACTTCCTTAACGTCGTCTTTGAAGCGTTTAAGTTGTAAAACGTTACCTTCACAAATCATAACGTCATCACGGTAAATACGAAGCTTTGAACTGCGTAAAATCTTACCGTCAACAACGTAACAACCTGCAACCATACCAACGCCAGTAATCTTAAACGTATCTCTAACTTCAGCCTTACCCATATAGGTTTCGGTATATTTAGGCGCTTGTAAGCCCTTCATTGCAGCCTTAATTTCGTCGATAGCGTCGTAAATTACGCGATAAAGCTTAACGTCAATTTTTTGTCTTTCAGCAAGAGCTTTTGCCTTACTGTCAGGTCTAACGTTAAAGCCGATAACGATTGAGTTTGATGAATCGGCAAGCATAATATCGGTTTCATTGATAGCGCCAACACCTGCGTGGATTGCATTGATTTTAACTTCGTCGTTAGAAAGTTCAACGAGTGATTGTCTAACTGCTTCAACCGAGCCTTGAACGTCAGCCTTAACGATAATATTAAGGTTTTTAAGCTGACCATCGGAAATTTTAGAGAACAATTCGTCAAGAGTAACCTTTTCAGAACGTCTAATCATTTCTTCACGTTCTTTATTTCTACGTTCTTCAGCAACGAGCTTCATAAGCTTATCTTCAGCAACCGACAAGATAATGTCGCCAGCGTTAGGCACAACTTCTAAACCGAGAACTGAAACAGGCATAGAAGGACCAGCTTCCTTAACCATTCTGCCCTTGTCGTCAAACATAGCTTTAACCTTACCAGTTGCAGTACCAGCAACGATATAATCGCCCGTACGGAGCGTACCGTTTTGGATTAAGATTGTAGCCATTGGGCCTCTGCCTTTGTCAAGTTTAGCTTCAATAACAGCACCTTTTGCACGATTATCTGGGTTAGCCTTGAGTTCTTTCATTTCAGCAACGAGCAAGATAGTTTCTAAAAGCTTATCAACGCCTTGACCCGTTTTAGCCGAAACAGGAACTAAAATAACGTCACCGCCCCATTCTTCAACGAGAATATCTCTTTCGGAAAGTTGTTGGCGTACTCTATCAATATTTGCGTGTTGCTTATCAATCTTGTTAGCCGCAACGATGATTGAAACGCCTGCAGCCTTTGCGTGGTTGATAGCTTCAACCGTTTGTGGCATAATGCCGTCGTCAGCAGCGATAACGATAATTGCAATATCGGTAACCTGCGCGCCCCTTGCACGCATTGAAGTAAACGCAGCGTGGCCAGGAGTATCAAGGAACGTAATCAAATTGCCGTCGGCAACAACCTGGTAAGCACCAATGTGTTGGGTAATACCACCAGCTTCGCCAGCAGTTACGTGCGCTGACCTAATATAGTCGAGAAGTGAAGTCTTACCGTGGTCAACGTGACCCATAACGGTAACTACAGGTGGGCGTTGAACGTAGCCTTCCATATCTTCAGTTTCATTATCAAAGTTTTCTTTTAATACGTCTTCAGCCGTCTTTTTAAGCTTAAGTTCAAGCTCAATACCAAGCCCTGCCGCAACGAAGCCAGCAGTGTCAAAGTCGATTGAGTCGTTAATCGTTTTGATAATGCCTTCTTTGAACAAAATCTTGGTAATTTCAACTGCAGAAACGCCCAACTTTTCGCTTAATTCCTTTAAAGGAATTATTTCTTTAGTAATAACTGCTTTATCAACCTTGATACGGCTTTCAACAACGTCGGATTTGTTCTTTTTAGAACGAACTTTTCTGTAAGCGCTTCTATCTTCATCAAAGTCGTTTACGTTAACAACGCCACGCATTGCCGACTTTTTATTAACTGCGCGCTTATCGTCGTATGACTTGCCGTCGGATTTCTTTTTATTGTAATTTTGCTTGTTTTCTTTAGGAATAAAAGCAATTTCTTGTGGCCTTTTTGCACCCATTGGAGGTCTTTGAGCGCCCATTTGCGGCCTTTGTTGTTGCGCGTTTGGTGCAGCAGGTCTTTGACCACGTTGTTGATTTTGGCCAAATTGGTCACCTTGAGCCTTTGGTGGCCTTTGCCTGTCGCCGTTAGCGTTAGGTACAAATTCCCTTTTATTTTGTTGTGGCGTAAATTCACGCACTTTAGGTTGCTTATTTGCGGCAATTTTAGCCCTTTCAGCAGCCTCACGCGCGTCCGATTCACGTTTTAATCTTTCAATCCTTTCACGGCGTGCAATTTCAGCCTGCTCCAAAGCAAGTTTTTCAGCGTCAGCCTGTCTTTGCTTTTCAGTAAGTTCAGCCTGAATTCTTGCTTCTTCAGCTTTTTTAGCTTCTTCTTCGGCCTTTTTAGCGGCTTCTTGCGCTTGAAGCTCGGCCTTTTTAATCTCTTCTTGAGCCGTCAACTTTTCTTCACGAGCAACAGAAGCTTCCTTTTCAGCTTTAGCTTTTTTAAGGGCTGTTTCTCTTTCATTAAGTTGTTTAGTAATATCCTTTACTTCTTGACCAGCGGTTTTAACCTTCTTTAAAAGGTCTTGTAATGACCCGTTAAGCGCTGACGCAACGTTTTTGATATTATTGTTGGTGGATTCTTTTTTAACTTCCATGCTCAATTATTTGCCTCCAAATTGCACGAATTTATCGTTTAAATTATCTTTAATTGCCCCCGCAAGCGACTTATCCAAAATACCTGCAAGCTTGCAATTTTCTTTGTTTAAAATATTTTCAAGCGTATCGCCCTTACAAACCACGATATCAGCGCACGCTTTACGGGCTATCTTTTGCGCTTCCTTAACCGTATTGTTAGCGGCGGTATCGCACAGCAATAATAAATATATATCGCCACGATGCGCAAGTATTGCATTTACGCCCATTTTTATTTTGCCAGCCTTTATGGCAAAGCCTATATATGATATTATCTTGTCACGCAATGTTTTAACCGCCTTGACGTTTATTAAAGTAATCAATTACAGCATCGTACACCACGTCGGGAACTCTTTCTTTAAAAACCCTGTCAAGCGAACGTTGCCTTTTAAGCTTTAACAAGCAAGCGTTCTCGCCACAAACGTAAGCGCCACGCCCGTCAGCCCTGCCACTTTGGTCAAGACTGAATTCACCGTTAAACTTAACAACTCTCAAGAGTTGTTCTTTGTCAAACTTATTTCTGCAACAAACACAAGTTCTTTGTGGAATATGCTTCATTTTAACTTCTATCGTAAATTATTCAGTAATATCTTGTTCAGAAAAATCAAGACCTTCGGTAAGTAAAGCTTCTTCTTTTTCAGCTTTAGAAAGACTCTTAACGTCAATCTTCCAACCGGTAAGCCTTGCTGCAAGGCGCGCGTTTTGACCGTCGCGACCGATTGCCAATGAAAGCTTGTCGTCAGGAACGATAACCTTTGCAATCTTTTCACCTTCTAACGCAGTAACCTTTAATACCTTTGCCGGTGATAATGCTTTAGAAATGTATTCTAATGGGTCTTCAGACCATAAAATGATGTCAATTTTTTCACCGCGTAATTCTTGAACGACAGCGTTAACCCTGATACCGCGCATACCAACGCAAGCACCAACGGCGTCGATGTTCTTATCTTGGCTGTAGATTGCAATCTTAGTTCTTTGACCAGGCTCACGCGCGATTGACTTAATTTCAACGTAGCCTTGCTTGATTTCAGGCACTTCGTTTTCAAAAAGCCTACGTACCAAACCAGGCGCAGTACGTGAAACTAAAATTTGAGCGTTCTTACCGTTGTTTCTTACCTTTTTAACGTACACGATAAGCTTATCGTTCACGTTATAGGTTTCGGTTGGAACTTGGTCCTGTGGAAGCATAACGCCTTCAATTTGACCACCACCGATTTCAACGTAAACGTTTCTGTTTTCGATTCTACGGATAATACAATTTTGAATTTCTTCTTCCTTGTCTTCGTATTCAGCGATAGTGTTGTCGCGTTCTAATTCTCTTAACTTTTGTAAAACAACCTGCTTTGCAGTTTGTGCAGCAATACGGCCAAACTTTTTAGGAACGAATTCCAATTCAAAAGTATCGCCCATTTTGTAAGTGCGCTTGTGTTGTTTTGCTTCGATAAGCGTAATTTCTTTTTCAGGGTCTTCAACTACTTCAACGATTTTTTTAGTTGCATAGAACTTTGCAACGCCCTTTTCAGGATTAAGCTTAATCCTAATGTTGTCAGCAGTATTCCCCGTGTTTTTCTTATAAGCAGATAAAAGTGCAACCTCAAGTGCTTGTAATAAAACTTCCGAACTAATTCCCTTTTCCCTTTCCAAATCTTCTATGGCAAGAAAGAAATCTTTATCCATTATCTATATCCTCCTGTCGCAATGCGACATATTCAAATTTCAAAAATTAAACGTGATTGGTTATCAATCAAAAGTGATTGCGCGACTAACTTTAGCAATACGGGTAAGTTCAAATTTTTCTTCCTTACCGTTAACGATAACCGTTATCGTATTGCCATCGTAGGCAATAAGCGTGCCTGTAAAGAATTTTTCACCCTTTATCGGTGCAAAAAGCTTAATTTCAACGTCCAAACCCAAATTGCGTTCAAAGTCACGGTCAGTTTTAAAAGGCCTATCAAGACCAGGACTTGAAACGTTCAAGGTGTACGCAGCGCCAAAGGTTGGGTCTAACTCATCAAGTGGATCGTTTATTGCATTGTGGAACTTTTCAAGGGTAACAAGGTCGATACCGTCTTCAGTGTCAACAAAAATGGTTATCGACGTGTTTTTGCTTACTTTAACTTCAACGTCAACAAGCTCAACACCTTCTTTTAAAGCTATCGGTTGTAAAAAATCAATAATTTCTTGTTTACCTTTAACCTTCATAGTCCACCTTACAAAAAAATTTGAGAGCGGCAAGCCACTCTCATAATAACGACATTATTTAAGTAATTAAATAATAGCATAAGATTTCGCTTGTGGCAAGCATTTTTTGCAGTTTTTATAAATTTATGCCAAAATTATCCAAATTACAGTGCTAAAATTTATTAAAACGGCAAATCGCCACGCTTACGAATAATCTCAATAAATAATTGACTGGTTGCATAAGCGTCGGAATATGCCCTGTGATGATTAAACTGAATACCAAACTTTTCGCAAAGAGTGTTAAGCTTATAATTGCTCATACCCTTTAAGGTTTCACGCGCTAAAAACAGCGTGTCCATAAGTGGGTTATCAAAATAATAATCAATCGCAGCGCCTTGATTTTTCACAAATCGAGAGTCAAACTCAATATTATGCGCAACCAAGGTTGTGCCACGGCAAAACTTGTAAAAATCACCGCAAACCTGCTCAAAGGTTGGCGCGTCCTTAACCATTTCATTGGTAATACCGGTTAAATCCTGCACTTCTTGCGGAATATTCTTTTCAGGATTTACAAGGGTTGAAAAATATTCGGTTGCAACCCCGTCAACCAGTCTTACAGCGCCGATTTCGGTTATCTTGTCGTCGTGTTCAACGCCAGTCGTTTCAAGGTCGAATACAACGAATTCACGCCCAATAAAGCATTCGGGAACGGTGTTTTGTTCTAAAAAGTTGTCCTGCGTTTCAATAACCATTGGTTTAGGGAAAACAACCGTATAGTTTTCAGGACAAGGCCTTGATTGACGTTCCTGTGGAACGAAATTAGTCGGAAAGATACAAAGATTTATGTTTTTTATCGTAAAATTACGGTATTCTCCGCGCATTGCAAATTCGCCACGCACGATAATCTCACTACCGACTTCAAGCCTTAACATTTTTGGCAAGTTGGCCTTGGTTGGGAAAACCATACCTGAAATACTTGCCGTTCTATCGTTAATTTCAATTACGTAAAAAGGCTTATCCGTTTTTGTTTTGCGTTCTTCTAAACGGGTAATTTTACCGGCAAAATAGGCGTCGCCTAAAATTTCTTTCGAGTCGGAAATATACGTACAAACGCGATTATCGTCGTTATCGAATAAACGCGTAACTTCATCAACCTTAAATGTGCGTGGTTGTCTTTTAAAGACCTGTGGCGTTTCCTGGGCTTGATTTAGAAGCTCGGTATCAACTGCGCACGAACCCATATCGCATACGGCAATATTAAAAGTCTCAACAAAGCAGGTTTCAAGATATTCCTTAAGCTCGCTGATAATGTTCTTATCTTTAACGTAATCAACGCAAGTCGTATCAACGTAAATTTTCAGCTTTACGTCGTAGCCAGTTTTTTCAAATTCAGATTTATTTGGATTAACGAAACCACAAATCGCCTTGTGGTGTTCGTAGAAAAACTCGCCCACCCTTTTAAGAACTAAATCTTTATCCGTAATAACCTTTTCAAAAGAACAGCTAACGAATTTGAAGGTAGAAGGAAGCTCGTTAAGTATCAATCTTTCAATTTGGTCAACCAACTTAACGCTAACGGTAAAATCTGAAATAAAATGTAAGTTTAGCAAATTTTTATCAGCATAAATTGTGCCTTTTTGAAAGGCAATTTTACCGCTTACGCCGTCTAATTGATTGATTTTTTCAAATATGTTTTTCATTGTATATCTTCTCTATTTCAGATAAAAATTCTTGCGTGTGCTCACCAAAAGCAACGGTCTTATAAACTTGACCTTTTGTAAAAATTACGCATTTGCCGTCGCCACCAGCGATAC
>JAZTYT010000109.1:0-5558 GCA_045637045.1 Christensenellaceae bacterium
CTTCCACTTACCGGTGTGTGGACGGGTACTGCAATCGCCGTGTTTTTAAATATGCGCTTTTTACCCTCTGCAATCGCGCTTTGCGTGGGTAATTTAATCTCTGGCGCGATTATTACCCTATTAACCTTTTTATTTAAAGAGTACGTTGATACAATAATTTTGGTCATATTCGTGCTTGCAATAGTGCTACTAATTATAACCATAATCAAGGTTGCAATTTCGCCGATAAGGGAAGAAAACCAATAATCTTAGTGCGTATAAAAAATAGTAAAAAGTGCGTTTAATCGACCTATAGACAGGCTTTTTAAAAAAATATAGTGGATTTTATATATATTTAAGGTAAAAAATGCAAGTAAATTACGATTTACAATTTGATAAAATAATTAAGGGTTTAAATGGTAAGCCAAGCCTTTTATTGCACGTTTGTTGCGCGCCTTGCGCGTCAAGCGTTTTAGAAAGGTTAGCACCATATTTTAACGTTACCATTTATTTTTATAACCCAAATATCACCGAAAGAGAAGAATACCAGCTACGTCTTAACGAGCTTAAGAGATTCGTTAATGAAGTTTACGGTGATACTATAAAGATAATTGAAGGTGATTTTGAGCCTGAAACTTTTTATGACGCATCGCGCGGGCTTGAAGATGAATTAGAGCGTGGTTTAAGGTGTACCGAGTGCTTTAATTTAAGATTAAAAAGCACGGCAAATTTAGCAAAAGTAGGGCTATATGCCTATTATTGCACTACTTTGACTGTTAGTCCACATAAAAACGCGCAGTTATTAAACGAGATTGGTTACAAGCTTGAACAAGAATTTGGCGTTAAATGGTTGCCGTCTGATTTCAAGAAAAAGCAAGGGTATATTAGGTCGATTGAGCTTTCTAAAGAGCACGATTTGTATCGTCAAAGCTATTGTGGGTGCGTATTTTCGCGAAAATTAGCGCAAAAAAACGGTTAGTTAGATAGAATTTTTTAGCGGTTAGGTGGTTTTGCCTTTACAAACCGCTTTTTTTATTATAATATATTATATATGCTTATTATTAAACAAGTACTTGAAGATACCATTGGTGAAGAACTCGGCTTAAAGGCTGGGGATAAAATACTTTCTTTTGACGGCTATGAATGTCAAGACGTCCTTGATTACTATTATTTTGAATCAAAGGAATTTTTCACTATGACCGTTGATCAGGACGGCGAAGAATACGATATTGAAATCGAAAAGGATGAAGACGAGCTTTTAGGCTTAACCTTTGTTGACGACGGTCTTGCAATTAAGACCTGCCACAACAACTGCATATTTTGTTTCGTGCAACAACTGCCTAAAAATATGCGTGAAAGCCTTTACGTAAAGGACGACGACTTCAGGCAAAGCTTTTTGTGTGGTAACTATGTTACCTTGACTAATATCACCGACGCGGATTTAGAAAGGCTTCTTCGCTTAAGGCTTTCGCCGATGTACATATCCGTTCACTGTCTTTACGGTGACGTGCGCGAAAAAATGCTTCGCAACCGTTTTGCAGGCAGGCTTTACGATATAATGAAGCGCCTTGATAACGCTAATATCACTATGCACGCGCAAATCGTTTTGGTAAAAGGCGTAAACGACGGTGAAAAGCTTGACTATACCTGCAGTCAACTTGCAAAGCTTAAAAACCTTAAAACGCTTGCCGTAGTGCCTTGTGGGCTATCAGGTCACCGTCAAGGTTTAACCGAGATTGAAGATATCGACGGCGAGTATTCAAACGCGCTTATAAATCAGGTTGAAAATTTAAACAAAGCTTTAGGGCGCAGTTTTATTTTTGCCGCTGATGATTTTTACATCCGTGCAAAGCGAGAGTTTCCGTCGTTTGAAAGCTACGGTGAATTTGAGCAGATTGAAAACGGCGTGGGTATGTTCGCATCCTTTATGCACGATTTTGCTAAAGTTTGCCGTAAATCGACCTATAGACAGATTTTATTGGTGGTTACAGGCCGTGCTTCAAGACAATTTATTACCGATTATGCCAAAAAATGCGAAGAGCTTGTTGAAGGCTTAAAGGTACATGTTGTGTCGCCTGAAAACAAATTTTTCGGACCAACGATTACTGCAACGGGGCTATTAACGGGCCGGGATATCCTTAACGAAATACAGCAATTTGACGGTGATTTTGACGGCGTAATTTTGCCAAAGAACATAATGCGTGAAACTGAAAACGTCTTCCTTGACAATATGACGCTTGAAGAGTTTAGCTTAAAGCTTGGCAAAAAAGTAACGCTTATATATCCTGACGGCGCAAGCTTCTTTAAGGCGCTTTCGGGCACGCTTGAAGAAAATTTAGACTAAACCAAACTTAACACGCACGAAAAACTAATACTTTAATTGGAGTAAAAAGATGAAACCTATCGTAGCCATTGTTGGCAGACCAAACGTTGGTAAATCAACGTTCTTTAATAAAATAACCGGCACTAAAATTGCCATCGTAGAAGACAGGCCAGGCGTTACGCGTGACCGTATTTACTGCGACGCTGAATGGTGCGGGTATAACTTTACCTTAATCGATACTGGCGGTATCGAGTTAAAGAGTGAAGACCAAATGTGGAATCACATCAAAAAGCAGGCTGAAATCGCTATTGAAACGGCTGACGTTATTATCTTTATGTGTAGCGCAAAAGAAGGCGTAACGACGGCTGACAGGGAAGTTGCCGATAAGCTTCGCCGTAGCAAAAAACCTATCGTTTTGGTTGTAAATAAGCTTGATAACTATCGTCCGCAAGACTTGTTCGAGTTCTATGAACTCGGTCTTGGCGATCCTATCGGGACTTCGGCAGAACAATCCAAGGGCTTTGGCGATTGCTTGGAAGAAGTTTGTAAGCATTTTTCGAAGTTTGAAGACGAAGAACAGGAAGACGTAATCAAAATTGCCGTCGTTGGTAAGCCAAACGCAGGGAAGTCAAGCCTTGTTAACAGTATTTTGGGCTATGACAGAACTATCGTATCTAACATTGCAGGCACAACGCGTGACGCAATCGACACCGACTTTGAGTTCAATGGCCAAAAATACAAAATTATCGACACGGCGGGCATAAGGCGTAAACGCGCCGTTGACGAAGACGTTGAGTACTACTCTGTAGTACGCGCCTTTGGTGCGGTGCGCCGTGCAGACGTTTGCTTACTCGTTGTTGACAGTACTGAAGGCTTAACCGAGCAAGACGTTAAGATTGCAGGCTATATCCACGAGCAAGGCAAACCGTCGCTTATCGTTATGAACAAGTGGGACGCCGTTGAAAAGGACGCTTTCACCATTGAAGACTTTAAAAAGAAGTTAAACGCAGACCTTGCCTTTATGGATTATTACAAATCAATTTTCATTTCGGCAAAGACTGGGCTTCGCGTACCAAAAACGCTTGAGCTTGCAATGGAATCCTTAAGCAACGCTAAAAGGCGTATTACAACGGGTACTTTAAACGACGTTATTAACGACGCAGTCCGTATGAACGAGCCGCCTTCATATCACGGCAGAAGACTTAAAATTTACTACTCCGTTCAAGATATGGTTTGTCCACCGACCTTTATTATCTTCGTTAACAGCGCCGATTTAGTGCATTTCTCTTATCGCAGATATCTTGAAAACGTAATTAGAAAGGCGTTTGACTTTGGTGGAACGCCAATTAGAATTCATTTTAGAGAAAAGAGTGAGGAATAATGAATTTTTCAACGCTCTGGTGGCAATTTTTGCTGTTAATTGTTGGTTCATATCTTTATGGTAGCGTAAACAACGCAATTTTGATTACCCGCCTTATGGGTAAGGATATCCGTAAAATAGGCAGTGGTAACCCCGGCACGATGAACGTCAGCCGTAACTTCGGTATTAAAATCGGGGCGCTTGTTTTAGTGCTGGATATGTTAAAAGGCGTTGTACCAACACTTATTGCAGTACTTGTTTTCACCGACAAAACATTTGAATATTCAACCCTACCCGTTTCGGTTATGGCTAAATATATGGCAGGCTTTTTCGTTGTGCTTGGCCATATATTTCCAGCGTACTATAAACTCAAGGGTGGTAAGGGTATCGCAACGACCATAGGCGTATTTTTGGTTTGCGATTTCTTTGTCGGCGCAATTTTTGCTATTGTTGCGCTATGCTTTATTTTGGTAACAAGGATTGGTTCAATGGGCTCGTTTTTGGCAACCACGCCACCTGCAATTTTTGCTTGTATTGAACTTTACAACAAGTACTACCTTGTTGAACCGGTGCTTGAATACCGCATAACGTATCTCGTGTTTGCCAACATGTTTATACTTGGTATCATCGCTTTAACGTGGGTTGCGCATCGCCAAAATATTCAGCGCTTACTCTCGGGTGACGAGCACCCAACCGAGTGGCTTCAAATGATAAAGGACATTAAGCTTAAAAAACAAAAAGCCCAGCAAGAAGATCAGCTTGACGATGTAACGGAAGCTGTGGATAATGTTAAAAGTGAAGACCAGATTGTAGAAAGCCAAGACTTGATTACCGAATAAAAAACGAGATAACGGGCTTATACAAGGACTTTTTAACCAAAACACGAATAATTAGTAGATAAAATTATGGATAAAAATTGTAACAATGCAAATAAAAAAATGAGCGAAGAAGCAAAATATAAACTTGTTAGCGCCTTTTCGGGCGCAATATTTTGTTACGTAGTAATTGCGCTTGCTTTTGGTATGATTACCCAAAGTTTAAAAGACCCACAAGCCTTTAAAGATAGCAATGCGTACATACTTTTAAACTATCTTTTGGTTGGGCTTTCGCTTGTTTTGGGTTGTGCGTATGCGCTTATAAAAAATAAAACCTTGCCACAACACGCGGTTTCATTTAAGCTTGACGGCAGGTTTGCTATCGTTATAGTTTTAGTTTTCGTTGGTAGTTATTTTGCGCTTTCAAAACTGAACGACGCGTTCGTTTCAATCTTTACAAGATTCGGCTACGTACCTGATGAATTAAGATTACCAACCAAAACGCCTTTAAACGTTATACTTACCATATTAACCGTTGCAGTCGTACCTGCTGTGTGTGAAGAATTTTTATTCCGTGGACTTGTGCTTAACTCTGCCAAATGGTTGGGCGGTGTTAAGGCGGCTTTAATTTCGGCTGGGTTTTTCTGCATTTACCATATGTCGCCATATCAAACGGCTTACCAATTCGTAATGGGTGTTTTATACGGCATAGTTGCGTTAAAAGCAAACAGCGTTTTACCAACTGTGATAATGCACTTTTTAAACAACCTTTTGGTTATACTTTGGTATTACTTTTTCCCAAGCTTTGAAATCCAAGGCGCGTGGCTGATAGTCACCACCGTTTTGGGCGCGATAGCAATCGTAGTTGCCGTTTTGTTGTGCTTTAAGTTCAATAAGGAAAAGCAAGCTCCGTTAAAGCTTGAAAAGTGGCAAAAGGTTGACTTTGGCGTAAACCTTTTACCTGGCGTGGTGCTTTGCTTATTCATTTGGATTTCCAACCTGTTTATGTAAGGTGGGCTATGCTTAAGATTAACCTTGTCGTCGTTGGGCGCGTTAAAGAAGAATATTTTAAGGGTGGGAT
>JAZTYT010000110.1:0-2652 GCA_045637045.1 Christensenellaceae bacterium
CTACGATCCGACTTCTTGTGAAAGCGCCAGCTTAATGACGGGCTTAAAAGAGCTTGGTTATGAAGTCAGCGATAAATTAAGCTTTGCCGACCTTTACATTTTAAATACCTGTGCGGTAACGAGTGAAGCCGAAAAAAAGTCACGCCAGGCAGTTGCAAGAATACGCGCAATAAATAGTGACGCTAAAATCATAGTAACCGGTTGCGCATCTCAAAATGCGCCACAATCTTTTTTAGACAAGCAGGGCGTTTATCTCGTTACGGGGGCAATCAATAAGGATAAAATAATTTCACTTATTCACGAAGAAGGTTTACATATTGATTGCGACGGTGAATATTACGAAAGGTTTATGCCGTCAAAAGGAGAGCGTGCAAGGGCGTATATTAAAGTCCAAGACGGTTGCGAAAATTTTTGCGCCTATTGCTTGATACCCTATTTGCGTGGGGCGTGTCGTTCCCGCTCGCCTGAAAAAGTCCGTGAAGAAATTTTAAGTTTAGACGTAAAAGAAGCCGTGATAACGGGCATAAATTTGACGGCGTACAATTATAACGGTTTAAAACTTGCTAACCTTTTGCAAGGCTTAAGCGATTTAGATATAAGAATTCGTTTAGGCTCTTTAGAAGAAAACGTTATTACCGATGAATTTTTGAAAGCTTTATCTTCTTTAAAGGATTTTGCACCACATTTTCATTTATCGTTACAATCTGGTAGCGATAAGGTATTAAAGGAAATGAATCGCAAATATTGCCGTGACGAGTTTATAAGTGGAATTGATAAAATACGCAAGGTTTTCCCAAGCTCAGCAATTACTACCGATATAATAGTTGGCTTCCCAACCGAAACCGAGCAAGATTTTTTAGATACGCTGGATATGTGTGAAAAGGTTGGCTTTGCCGACGTGCATTGCTTCGTTTATTCCCCGCGAAAGGGTACTAAAGCGTACGATTTACCACAGTTAGACGCGCAAACTAAAAACGAACGTCTTAAAAGATTGTTAGTTGTTAAAGAACAATCTAAAAAAGCCTTTAATCAAAGGTTCATAAACACGACGTTATCGGTGCTTTTTGAAACCGTTAAAGACGGGTATATTGAAGGCTATTCATCTAATTATATTAGATGCTATATAAAATCAAACGATTTTAGCGAGCGAATCGTAAACGTTAAGGCCGTTGCGCATTATAAAGACGGTTTGCTTTGCGAGATTGAAAATTAAAAGGTGAAGTTATGTACGATTGTTTATTTTGTAAGTTTGTAAGTGGCGAATTTGCCGTAAATAAAGTGTTTGAAAACGATGATCTTATCATCATACGCGACATTAACCCACAAGCTGTCAATCATTTTCTTGCAATACCTAAAAACCATTATAAGTTACTTGCTGAAATGACCGAAGAAGATAGCCGAGTTTTAGGGCGCATTTTAAAGACCATACCAACTCTTGAAGAATTATTGTGCTTGAAAAAGGGTTACAGGTTGGTTGTTAATCAAGGTGACGACGCTGGTCAAACCGTACCACACCTGCATATTCACATATTGTCAGGCCAAACTATGGGGTGGAATCCAGCAGGTTAATAATTTTGTAAAAATCTAACTAAAATTTGTTGAAAAATACTGAAAATGCTCAAGTTTTTGCTTGACAATGAAAGTTTAGTTTTGTATAATTTGTATGCTTCAAAAATAAGTGCGCTGGCAAAGGAGGGGTGAAGATGTCTACAATTAGAGTTGGTGAAAACGAATCTTTAGATAACGCATTACGTCGTTTTAAGAGAAAATGCTCACGTGATGGTATCATCGGTGACCTTCGTCGTAAAGAATGTTACGAAAAGCCTGCAGTTCGTCGTAAAAAGAAAGCTGAAGCTGCAAGAAAGAGAAATGCAAAAATGTAATTTTTAGCGTCTGTTTTATACAGACGCATTTTTTTTACCTTTTGCGAAATTTGACTGATTATGTCGCAAAAATTAATTGGGGGCAAAAATGGATAATATCAAATTGCTTGCAAAAGATGCGAAAAAGCGCTTAAAATCAGGGTTTTGGGAAGAGCATAAGGATAAAATTGTTCAAATCAAAGATAAGGCGCGTTCTGAAGGCGTTGAAACTTCTAACATAATAAAGTATTACCAAACGCGCGTTATTCATAACGTAAAAGCAAAAGACGACGACTCCGAATTGTTTTACACAAAGGTTAAAGCTATTTTGGATAGCGTGGGCGAGGTAAGTGATATAATAGGCAGGCTTATCGACCAAGAAATCTATATCAGCTTGCCCTATGAAAGTAAGCAAAAATACGTAATGGAGCTTTCAGATAGATACCGTGTTGCGCTTAATAGATACAAAAAGGACAAACATTTGGACGTGTAAGCAAAGGCGATTGAATAAAAGGTAGCAAATTTATTTGCTAATTATAATAATTACGACTAAAGGCTTGAACTTTTGCCGTAAAAGTGTTAAAATAATACTTAAGATGTACGACTATATTTCAAAACTTAATCCCGAACAAAGAAAGGCGGCAACTGAAACAGATGGCGCCGTCTTAGTGCTTGCAGGCGCAGGTAGTGGTAAAACGCGTGTTTTAACCACTCGTATTGCTTATATCGTTAACGAACTTAAAGTTGCGCCTGAAAACGTTTTGGCAATTACGTTTACGAATAAAGCGGC
>JAZTYT010000111.1:0-4437 GCA_045637045.1 Christensenellaceae bacterium
CAAAGAATACAAATTCTTGCTAAAAGGGTATAGTATGGACAGAATTTATAAAGCACTTATTTTTGATAATGAAATTTCAGTAACCGTTATGGATACGACCGATATGGTAAACAGGGCGATAGAAATACATAATCTTTCGCCACTTGCAGCCGCAGCGCTTGGCAGAACTATGACAGCAACTGCGTTTATGGCGGCTTCTTCACTTAAAAACCCAACCGATAACTTAAGTGTAACTGTAAAAGGTGACGGCGTGGGTGGTTCAATCGTCGTATGCGCAAACCAGCAATTACAAATCCGTGGCTATATTGACAACCCGCAGGTTGACCTACCATTAAAGCCTAACGGCAAGCTTGACGTTGCAGGTTGCGTTGGTAAGGGCAGGATTTCAGTCGTTAAAAACATCGGTCTTAAAAAGCCTTACACGGGTAGTTGCCATATTATAAGTGGTGAAATCGCTGAAGACTTTGCGGCATATTACACCTATAGCGAGCAACAGCCAACGGGCATTGCGCTTGGCGTGAAGATTGGCAAGGACTTAAAGTGTATCGCCGCAGGTGGCGTCGTGCTTCAGCCAATGCCGGGGGCAAAGGAAGAAAATATTCAAAAGGCAGAAGAGCTTTTGGATAACTTTGGCGCGTTAAGTACCGTTTTGGAAGAAATCGGCTTTGACGGTATTATTGCAAAATATTTTGACGGCGTTGAGTTTAACGAGTACTTCCCAAAATACGAGTGCACCTGCTCACGCGATTACGTTGACCGTATTTTAATCACCTTGGGCGAAAAGGAGCTTTACGAAACTATCGAAAAGGAAGGCAAAATCCAAGTTGTTTGCCATTTTTGCCCTGAAAAATACACATACTACAAAGAGGATATCGACAAGCTTTTAGGAAGATGACAAGCGCGAAAATAGTCAAAATTGAAGATTACCCAACGCGACTTTTAGCATTGGCTAAAAAGCGTTTTGAAAGTGGCGACTTTGTCGGCGCGTTGTCTTCGCTTGACTCAATTAAGGGCTATAAAGGTGACGGCTTTAAGCTAAAAGACCATCCCGATATGAACAAGGAAGTAATTTTGCTTACGGCAAAGGTGTATATGCAAACCGATATGGTGCATTACGCCTTGGAATACTGGTTTAAGTATTTAAGCATCTGCAACCTTGACGAGCGCCCCTTTGCCTACCACGGGCTTGGCACGGGGTATTACCTTATCGACAACCTGCGCCTTGCAGGGTATTACTACGATAAACAGCTTGAGCTTGACCCCACCACGCCTTACGATTACACGGAAGAAATGCTTGCGTGTATGGATGAATTAACACAGGTTCAAAAGCCGTCGTTTAATATTTGTTATCCACTTGAAAAGGCGTCGTCAGACTATCTTATCGACAAGGCTGAACGCAAGATTTTTGAAGATGATTGGCAGGAAGGCTTAAGCCTTTTAGACTACGTTAAAAAGGATGATGAAAACTATATCGGCGCGCAATTACGCCGTGTCGGTTTTTACCTTGTACACGATGACGAAGAACAAGCAAAAACCCTGCTTAATCGACTTATAGACGAGTTTCCTGAAGATAAACTGCCATATATAAACAATCTTTGCTACCTTGCTGATATCGGAAAAAGGGAAGAGTTTTTAAAGGCGTTTGAAACTTTTGATAGGTTTGAATTTGACGAGTTTGGCGAGTGCTATAAGCTTGCGCAAGCCTTTTCTAAAATGGGTTTAGACGATCTTGCCTATACTTACGTAAACAAGGCAATTGCTGAAGACAATTACTCTGTCAGCGCGCTCTTTTTAAGGGGTGCAACCGAGTATAATTTAAAGATGCTTGACAAGGCCGAAAGGACCTTTAGCCTTATTTACACTTTGACAAAAAACCCGGTTATTGATTTTTACGTCGAGCTTGTAAACTGTACCAAGGAAGGTGACGACGCGCCACGCATAGGCACGGACATTGCGCTTCCTAAATACGCGCTTAAGGTTTGGGCTGACGAAGCAATGAGCATTATTTTAAAAACCACACCAGTAACACAGGCAACCCTGCCACACATTTTAAGGACGTGTAAGTGGTTGTACTCATACCCAAACTCTTTGCAAATGCAACTGCCTGCGCCACTTATTACGTCAGGCAATCAAAAGGTAAAGGAATATTTTAAAGAACTGTTATTATATCACGACGTTTCCGACCAGGTTAAAGCCGAAATTATAAGGGCGTTTATTTTATGCGACTATAATTTTAGAACGCCAGCCTGCTTTGACGGGGTGTTTACGCGTATATCTTTAAAGCCTTTCCCGATAAAATTAACCAAAAAGAGCGTGTTTAAAAAGGCGTATGCAAAAGCCTTTTCAAGCTTTGTTGCCTTTGTTGGCGCAAGAAACTCAACGATTGTAAAAACGGCTGAAGATTTATACAATAAAACCACCGAAACTGGGGCTATAAGTCGATTATCCGATGAAAATGCTTTGGCTGGGGCGATGATTTATCTTGCGAAAACAATAATCGGCGACCAAAAAGAATTAATTTGCGCCCTTGTTGGCACGGACAAAAAAGCACTTAATCAAACTTTAAAAATCATAAGGACGGACTATCGTGATAGTTGATATCAATAAGCTGTTTAAACAATACGTAACGGCATACCTTGTTAAAAACAAGGGCAAGATTGACGGCAATAAAATTCAAGAAGTGACTGACGAGCTGTATTCAAGTTTTCAGGACACTGCTTTTGACGAGCTTGAAGGTTTAACGCCTAACACTTATTACGATAATAAGGTTGATTGTTTAGAGCAAATTTTAAGCGAGCACGTTAATACTGGCGTTAAAATAAACGATTATCTTATCGACGCTTTAAAGCGTAATTTGTCTAAAGAAAAGGCGATTGCACTTTCAAATGAAGCTAATCAACAGCTTGTGCAAATTGGGCTGGAAGTCGCGCTCTTTAACGGTGCAAAAATTAACGATAACAGGCTTATAGACCTACTTTTTGACAAAAACACCAGTCAAGAAAACCTTGAACTTTGTGTTATTTTATTAAAAGAAGGTGGCGATGCCGTTATTAGTGCCGTCGTAGAGAAGGCGTTAAAGCAAGAAAAAATAAGCGGGGTTGTTTGCGATTTATTGGCGGGCAGTACCGTTTTGTACGATGAGATAACCCCAATACTAATCGACGGGTTAAAGCAAAATTTGGACAGCGTGCCAGAGTTTTGCACTTACCTATCAAAGCACGGCGATGAATCGGCGCTTGACAGCTTGTATGAAATAGCAAAGGTTGTTACCGATAAAATTGCACTTAAAGAAATTTGTATGACTATTGAACGCCTTGGTGGGGATATCGGCAAGGTTGTAAACCTAAACTATTAAGGGTGAGTTATGGGTATTAAATTAGTAATCGACGAATATCAAACCGAGCTTGACGACAGCAAGTTTTTCGGTGAAATTTTACTGCCAAACGAGTGGCTTGAAAAAAACGTGTTTTCCCCCGATGAGCTTTTCTTGTGCCAAATCAATTTAGAGCAGTTATACGATGAATACGGCGAAACCATTTTGCCTAAAACGGGTATGCTGTACTTCTTTTTAGATTATGGCAAAAAATTGAGCGCAAAGGTAAGGTATTTTGACGGCGAGCTTGACGGTTATACCTGCTTTAACGAAGATTGGGAAGCCGATTTTGACTTTGTAACCGATTTATCAATCGAGTTTGAAGCAGGCAACGACGGAATTGTGCTTTTGCCCGATGAAGCAAACAAGTTTGGCGACGACGTTTGTCTTTTTAAGCTTGACACAAGCAAAGAAGACCTTTTAGCTTGCGATTTTTACAAGGGTAAGACCTTGTATTTTGTGATTGACAAACAGTCCTTAAAAAATAAAAACTTTGAAAACGCAGTTTTAAAAATCGTGTAATTTTTAAAAGATAAATAAAAAAACTTGCAAGTTACGTTTATTTGTGATATTATAAACGGGTAATTTGCAAACGGCCTCATGGTCAAGCGGTCAAGACGTCGCCCTCTCACGGCGAAATCAGGGGTTCGAGTCCCCTTGGGGCTACCAACAAAAAAAGGAAGACATACAGGTCTTCCTTTTTTTTGTTGTATCCCACACCAAAAAAGGGGACTCGAACGGGTGGGGAGTCGCAAATTTAAACAAAGGTTTGAGTTTATGCTGTTTAATTTGCGACCAAACGCAACGGGCTTTGCGTTTGCCACCCAGGCGTGATAGCAACCATAGCTTGCGGACTGAGTCCCCTTGGGGCTACCAACAAAAAAAGGAAGACATACAGGTCTTCCTTTTTTTGTTTATAGATTAACAAAAAAGGGGACTCGAACGGGTGGGGAGTCGCTTTTTATCTGGTAACAAGTTATTTAGGGGATCCTGACGCCCCTAAAGGGGCTCAGGATGACAACGTTTTTGAATTAGCTAACAACGCCTCGCCCTAGGCTCACATC
>JAZTYT010000112.1:0-2733 GCA_045637045.1 Christensenellaceae bacterium
CGTAATGCCGACGGGCCTTATAATGAAAATCAATTCGTTGTAACAATCGACGGTTTTATCGTTTCAGATAACGTTTCGGTTTTATCATCCGACGTTATCAACCTTGGTTTTTTATACTCCGACCATAACCCCGTTTATCTAAACTTTACGTTAATTTAATACAAAAAGGTATAGAAAAGCCACCCGATTTGGGTGGCTTTTTTATGTTTAAATTTAATAAAAGTCTGCCTATAAGCCGTTTAACGGCTAATTTATGACTTTATTCTATCTCTTTTTTACTAAAAACAAAGCGTTTTAAAATGAAGATTGCAGTTACTATAAATGAAATTGCAACGGCTGATAAAAGCGCGATATTTCTAACTACTATTTTGCCCTTGCTACCTATTGCTTCCTTTTGTATATACCCAAACGTATCGCCAATCTTAACCAAATAAAGCGTGTCGGTTTGGTCGTAAATCGTTACCGATTCAAAGGCTTCAATCGTGGTTAATACGGTGGTAAGCGTTTGGTCGGTATAAACCGTTGCGCCACGTTTGCCAACCTGTTTGGTTTCAAATTGGTAAGGGCTACCGTCTGACGCGACGTTTGTTTTAAGCATTGAAAGTGGCATAAAGCCCGTTACGTTATCAATAGTTACCGTTGCAAAGGTCGTGCCGTTAAAGATAAAGGTGTCAACGATAACCACTTGCGCGTTTGCGCTAACTTCCCTTATACGGAAGCACGCGTTAAGCACTGGGTGAGTGTAAACGTGGCCGTTGGTTACTGCAAAGCCTATTTTACCGCTTTGGGTTTTGTCCGTTGCGTGGGTTAAAAGGTCTTGGTTGCGTACTATTGCGGTTAAACGGTCGTTTGCGATAATCGCGTAACGCGCGTCACTATATAATAAAATAAAACTTTCATCGCCAACGTAACTGGTGTAGCCCGCATAGTCAAAGGTTTGGCCTAAATCGGTGGTTAAGTCAATTTCAAACACCTTTGCGCCCGTTTTTACCGTTACCGTGTCAAAGCTATGCTTAAAGGTTATTTCAAAGTCGTTCGGCACGGCAATATTTTCAGGGCTGGCAACGTCGATTTCCGTTGAGTTAAGCTTTAAAATAAAGCCGTTGTAAAGGGCGTATAGTTCGTTGGTGGCTGGCATAAGCAACAGGTCTTTTGCAACGTGGGTTGACGGAATGTTTTTAGAAGTAACGATATCAAAGGTTAGGTTATTGGCGCTGTTTTGCGCGTCAATACGGAAGATATTGTTTGCTTCTGAAAGTGCGTAAACGTTGCAATTAAAGTCAGCCACTATCGAAATCAACGAGTGTTGGGTTTCAAACAGTGTGTCAACCTTGGCTTGCGCGTCGGTCGGCAAAAAGCTTTGTACTTTGTATTTAGCGCCGTCCTTTACGATAAGGTAGAACTTACCGAAAATATCAGCGCAAGCATCAACCACTACGCCTTGCAATTCCTTAACGAGCGTTACGGTCGAAAGGTCGTTGCCGTCAATACGGTAAATTTGCGTGTATTCGTTTGATAAAACCTGGTAGTTGTTTGTAAAATAAAAGCTTTCGCCGTAGCTTATTATAGTAGTAATTCTATCAAGGTCGGGCAAGGTGGCAACTATATTTTTTTGTATCAGCGCGCCGTTTTCGGGCTTTGCGTAATAAAGGCTTGAGCCGTTTGTTATCAAGTAATCGTCGTCAATTACTGCAAAATCACTAAAAGCGCCGGGCAATTTAACAGTGAGCGACGGTAAAGCCTTGCCACTATTGAAAATCTTGATTTTATTTCCGTCTAAAACGTACAGGTTGTTGCCGTCGGTTTTGATATCGGTTGCTGAAAATGAAATTCTGTTGTCAAGGTCAGCGCGTTCTGAAATAGCAAAGTCGGTAAAGGAATTATTGGTTAAATCAAACTGGCAAACTGCGTTTAGCGTTGCGTCGCAAACGTAAAGGCTGTCGTTGTCGTAAAAGATGCCTTTCGGGTCACAAATCGTTCCTAAAGTTAATTGGGAAGAAACGTTAGATAGCTGCGAAAGTTGCTTGGTTTCAACGTTAACCGAATAAATGCCGTCGGGTGAGGTAAAGTAATAAACGCCGTCGTTATAGGTGTTATAACGCACGATGCCAAGCCCGTCGGTGATAAATTCAGGGCTTGCGCCACCTTCAGCAATTAGCTTGTACAATTTGCCTTCGCTTACGTAAAGCCAGGTTTTGCTGTCAATAAGCGTTAGACCAACTATGTTATCCTTGGTTTGTGCAAAGGTGTTTGGGTTTGATAAAACTACGTTTCCGTCTTGAAGGGTGCTTTCGTAATCGTAAAAGGTTTTAGTTTTAAGTGCGATAACCCTTCCGTTTGCGGTTGCAATTTGTTGCGCGTCAACGCCCGTGTCAAAAATGCGTTGGGACGTTTCTATTAAAGCATTGCTGATATTTAGCGAGTAAATATTATTATCATTTATAAATAATAAGTGGTCGTCGTCGTAAAAGCAAATCCTTGAAATATTAAACCCAGTAAGTGGATAAACGCTAAACAAACCGTCGCGATAGATGATTATCTTATTGGCTTCGGCAATCGCGTAGGTCGTTGAAGAAGTTTTTTGCATAGCAAAATCAACGGGGCTTGAAAGCGCGTAGTACTCTAAATATTGGGTTGGCATATAAATATCAGTCGTAACCGTATCAGCGTAAGATATGGTCGCGCCCGTTAAACAACCAAGCGCTAAAACTGAAATAATTAAAACTAAAAGCT
>JAZTYT010000113.1:0-6939 GCA_045637045.1 Christensenellaceae bacterium
CGATTATAAGCTCTACACCGCCCACGATAACCAAAAACCAGCTTGTTGAACGTTTTTTAGCTTTTTCTTCTCTGTAATCAGCAAAGCTACGACGGTCTTCAAACTTGCGATTCGTCGACCAATTTTTAGTCACAAAAATAATCTCAAACGAATAACCAATACCGTCAAATACGCCGTTTTTGTTGCAAAAGGTCAACAACCCCGACAACAACAACAAGAGTCCACCGACGGAAAAACCATCACAAATAATTTTCATAACCTCAGTCGTGTCTTGCTTTTTCAAAACGTCGCTTGCAAAGATATAGGAAGCAGCGATGACTAAGCCTATAAGCGTGGCAATGGCGTATTTAATTATGGTTGAACGCTTTTCATTCATAAACTATTCGCCTTGTAATTGTTTTTGATACTTTTCAAATTCAGCGTCGTTGCAGAAGACAAAGTGACCAGGTGCAACCTCACGCATGCTTGGCTTATTTACTGAATAGTCGTGTTCAGCGATTGGGTTATAAACAATACGCTTTCTTTGCTTTTCGTAATTTGGGTCAGGCAGCGGAATAGCTGAAAGAAGTGATTTTGTATATGGGTGTAATGGGTGAGCAAAAAGCTCATCTGACGGTGCAAGCTCAACCATATTACCAAAGTACATAACACCAATACGGTCTGAGAAGTACTTAACAACCGATAAGTCGTGTGCGATGAACAAAATAGTTAAGCCCATTTTTTCACGAAGGTCGTTTAAAAGGTTAATAACTTGTGCCTGGATTGATACGTCGAGAGCGGAAACAGGTTCGTCGGCAATAATCATATCAGGTTGCATGATGATTGAACGCGCAACACCGATACGTTGACGTTGACCACCAGAGAATTCGTGTGGATAACGACCAGCGTGTTCACGAACAAGACCAACAAGCTCCAACATCTCGAAAACCTTTTCGTCGATAACCTTTTTGTCCTTTTCGCCTTGAATAACTAAACCTTCAGAGATAATTTCCCTTACGGTCATACGTGGGTCTAATGAAGCAATAGGGTCTTGGAAAATCATTTGGATTTTCGTTACAAGCTTTGTCTTTTTTGCTTTTTTAAGCTCTTTATTAAGCTCTTTTTTAAGGTTTGCTTTTTCTTCTTCAGTTGAAGCGTTGCTAATTAAAGCTTCGTACTTTTCGCAAAGTTCTTTTTGAAGTCTTTCAGCGTAATCCTTATCGCATTTCTTTTGATCGTGATTTGCCTTCTTGATTTCTTCGTTTTGTGCTTTAATATAAGCGTTTGCTTCAGCTGTTAAGCGTTCCTTTTCAGCATTGAATTCAGGCGCGTTTTTATCTAAAGCTTCAATAGCTTTTTTAAGCTCTTCGCGTTTTTGCTTAATGTTTTCTTTGTATGAGCGCGTACCCGCAACGATACGTTGCCCCCTAAAATAAACGTTACCGCTTGTTGCGTTGTAAAGCTTAATAATTGTTCTACCCGTAGTCGTTTTACCACAACCGGATTCACCTACAAGCCCGAAAACTTCGCCTTTTTTAATGTCGAAGCTAACGTTGTTTACGGCTTTAAGTTCGCGCTTACCCATTTTGAAAAACTGACAAAGGTTATCAACTGTGATTAAAGTTTCGGCATTATCGAAATTTCTTTTCATTAGTTAGCCTCCTTGTTCAAGTTTTTCATACGCGCAATACGGTCAAGAATAATCTTTGGTGGTTGCGCTTTAGGTGCGTCTGGGTGTAACAACCAGGTTGCTGCATAGTGTGTGTCAGAAACCTTAAACATTGGTGGTTGCTCTTCAAAGTCAATTTCCAACGCATATTTGTTTCTTGCAGCAAACGCGTCGCCCTTTGGTGGGTAAATCATATTAGGTGGAGTACCTGGGATAGCGTCTAACTTATCGTCGGTATCCAAGTCAGGCATTGACGCAAGAAGCGCCCAAGTGTAAGGATGGCGTGGGTCGTAGAAAACGTCTTCTGCCGTGCCGTATTCAACAATCTTACCAGCGTACATAACTGCAATTCTGTCAGCCATATTAGCAACAACGCCCAAGTCGTGCGTAATAAAGATAACGGATAAGTTTCTTTCAACTTTAATCTTGTTGATAAGCTCTAAAATTTGAGATTGAATAGTAACGTCTAACGCTGTGGTTGGCTCGTCGCAGATTAAGATGTCAGGGTTAGCAGCAAGCGCGATAGCGATAACGATACGTTGTCTCATACCACCTGAAAATTCAAACGGATATTGTTTGTATCTGATAGCAGGTTCAGGAATACCAACTTCTTCCATAAGCTTAATAGCTTTAGCCTTTGCAATTTTTGGCGTAACCTTATAAACAACAGCCGAAGCTTGTTCCTTTAAGTAATCAATAATATCAACGATTTCTTTATTAGCGTTGTATTGACCTTTAGTTGCTAAATCCTGTTGGTAAGAATTATAAAGGTTATCAATTATTTTTATGATATTGTTTTTAGCAAGCGCTAAATCGGTAAGCGCAGCAGGTACAACCTTCCAGTCAGGTTGTTTTCCTTTTGCGATAAGCTTATCGTATTTAGCCTGTTGCTTATCAAAGCGCGCTTGTTCTACCGGATTCTTTTTAACAGCTAAAAAATATTTAGCACAAGCGTTCTTAACGCTGGAAGCAAAAGTATATTCCGTACTGTTTTTGTGAATCGTAAGCTTATCAAACGCATCTGCAACCTTGCTTGAAAGTTTACCTATAAGCGCGTTAACTTCCTTTTTATCAAGTTCTGGCATACTAAAGTATGCTTTTACCTTTCTGATTTCAGCAAGAAGCTCTTGCTTTTTAGTCAATGATTTTTCGTAACTGTTTATAACTGCCTTTTCGCCCTTTGCGATAAAGTCAAGCATAAAGTCGTTGTCCAAAAACTCTCTCGTAAGCTTGGTTAAATCTTCAATAGATAAGTCGTCAACGTTTGCCTTTGGATTTTTGAGCATATAGTAGCCAAGCGTAAAGTAGTTTGGCTTTGGTCTATCGGTTGCTTTATCTAAAACGCCAACAAACTTTTGCAATATTTCAAGCGTTCTACCAGGGAATTCATTAACCTTTTTAAAGTAACCCAAACTCTTAAGGCCTGCTTTAAGTTCTTCGATATCGTTTTTGATTTCATCGGTCATAACTACGATATCAGGGTGAACAGTTAAAGGCATTTGAGAAATAACCTTCTTCAAAACCTTTCTTCCGTCCACGTTTTGTTTTTTAGATACCAAGAACAAAACGTTTTCAATATCAAGCTTGAGTTCAATCGCCGTGCGATGAATCTTATTGTAAGCACTTTCTAACGAAGCGCTTTTGATACAGAACTTATCAAAAAGTTTGCAAAGTTTTTTATTGTTTGCCTTTTCATCCACGCCTAAAGCTTCGTCGAGATTTTTATTAAGGAGTTTAAGTTTGCTGTTGAAATTAGTCCTTGCATTACGCATTGAAGCCTTACCCTTTAAGAGCATAGCTTCGGTTAACTGACGACCAATTCTCATAATTGGGTTTAAGCTTGACATTGGGTCTTGGAAGATCATCGCAACCTTATCGCCACGAAGCTTAACCATTTCTTCTTCAGGGATCTTTAATAAATCCTTACCGTCGTAAATGATTTCACCGCTTTCAACGATAGCGTTGTTAGCCAAGATACCCATAATTGCTCTATTGGTAACCGACTTACCAGAGCCGGATTCACCAACAATTGCCAAGGTTTCGCCTTTATAAAGTTCAAAGTCAACGTTACGTACAGCTTGAACCTTACCATTTTGAGTTCTAAAAGATATCGTGAGATTATTAACTTGTAGCTTCTTTTCCATAAATTAATCCTCCGTACCTCTTAATGATGGGTTGAACGCGTCTCTTAAACCATTACCAAATAAGTTGAAGCAAATCATCAATAACGAAATAAATACCGCTGGGAATACGAGTGCGTGTGGTGCTTCAGTCATAACGCCTTGTCCTGCTGAAAGCATTGAACCAACTGATGACATTGTTGCGCTATCAAGGTCAACGATCTTTAAGTAGGTTAATGACGTTTCACTAAAGATTACGCCCGGAATAACAAGCACCGAACCTGTTACAATGGTACCTAAAGCGTTCGGGAAGATATGCTTGAACATAATTCGCCTATCTTTAGCACCAAGCGTTCTGGCGGCAAGAATGTATTCTTGGTTTTTAAACCTGTAGAACTGCATACGTACCCTTGATGCCATACCTATCCACCCCGTCAGAACAAAGGCAAATATCAGCGTCGGGACAAGCCCAACTTTATCAGCAAGGTGTAACTTAAACAGCACCGTAACAACGGTAAACGGAATACCGCTTAAGATATCTGAAATACGTTCCATTACCATATCGACAACGCCACCGTAGTAGCCTTCGATAGCACCGTAGATAGCGCCGATAACAAGGTTGATTGCGGAAATTGCAATAGCAAAAAGGAATGAGAATCTTGCACCGGAAGCTAAACGTGAGAAGATATCATAACCTTTAGCGTCCGTACCAAAAATAAATGATGGTTCAAAATCATACTTATATAAGAAATAGTTATAAGCATCTATACGAACGTTATAGTTTTGCTTTTCAACGTTAGCACCGGTTACTTTAGCATATAAGTAAGCATTAGGTGAATCAGGGTTTTTATTACCTGGGTCACTTGCAATTCTCTTGCCGTAATATCCATCGTCAACGATTACAGTACCAGGCTTGATATCAGCTTTTGTGTAATAGTCTGGTTGGAAATTACCGTCTTTATCATAAATTGGATTACCCTTATTGTCTGACTTAAACCAAACGTTAGGGATAGTTGAGTTGATTGAGTTTTTAACAAATGGCAAAATTACCTGAATATCGTTTTCAATCTGCCAATTTAAAAGTTCTTCGTATTGTTGTTTATTGAGAGTAACGGTATAAGGATCATTACCCGTATAAGTATCATAACGTACCGTGTACAGTGTGCTTGTCACCCCAAAGTTTGTGGTCGTTTCTGTACCATATACTTTATGAATAATTTTGTGGCCCGTTTCGATTTCCTGTGCTAAAAATCTTTCATAACGTGCCTTGGAAATTTCTTTCTTTTTAGTACCGTCCCAAAAACCCGTACCTTCAAACGCAGAAATCTTTGGCGTTAAAATTCTGTAACGTTCAATATTAACGTCGTCAAGATAACCTGCTTCATAGCCCTTATCAACGAAGAACGGGCCAATGATAGAATAAACAACCAATAGTAAAATTACTATTGCAGCAACAACAGAGCCTTTGTTTCTTGAAAAACGATAAAATGCGTCTTGGAAGTAACTTTTTGCCTTTGTATCAAAGCGCTTGTCGTGTGATACGTCGTGACCAGTTGCAAATTGCAACTTACTTTTGATACGCTTTTCAGAAGCTTCTTTTAAGTCATTTGTGACGGCAACTTCTTTTACTATATTTCTTGAAACCAAGCAGTTGTTTAAAAACGCCAAATTAAAACTACTTTCGTTTTTATGAAGCTTTATTGGACGTTTAACTTCTGTAAACATTGGAACACCAACGATAAGGTTACAAAGCTTTTCAGCCATTAACATTTCGTGGTTAGAAGCAACTACAAATAAACTTGGTGTTTCTGGATGTGTTTTTCTTACGTCTTTAACTTCAAAGCCCTGCTGTATTAACTTTTGAGGGTCTTCTGCAACAAAAAGATTAACAACGTTAGTACCTTTTTCTAAAACAGCAAAGGTTTTTACCTGACCATCGCCTACGGAATAGCCTTGTGCTATTTCAGCTTTTGCAGATAAAATGGTTCTTAAACTCTTATAATAATCGTTAATTTGTTCACCCGAAAGACCAACGCTCCATTTTGCATAAAGCGTAATGTTTTCTTCTACTACGTTTGAAGCATAAGGTATAGTTAAATACGCGTCTTGATACCAACCTGCAAACTTATATCCCTTTTTCACAGGGTTTTTAGGCAAGGTAAAATCCGCACCTTGATTAACGCGAGCTTCACCGATCTTGCTTCCGCCAAGGGTTTCAAACTTTACAGTAACCTTTTTAGGTTTATTAATATTTAAGTTACTCATATTATCTAGCCCCCATACGAATTCTTGGGTCAATGATACTATAGCTGATGTCTATAACGATACCTGCTAAAAGACCAATTGCCGTGTAGAACATTGAAAGCAACATAAAGAAGTTATAGTCTGGTGTAGGCGTAGCTTGAATAGCCTTTAAATATAGTGAACCAACACCTGGGATTGTAAAGATACCTTCAATAATAAGTGAACCAGACATAATAGAAATAAATTCACCTAAGATCATCGGGAAAATAGGAACCATTGCGTTACGCATTGCGTGGCGTGTGGTTGCTTGTCTTACCGATAAGCCTTTTGTTCTCGCAAGCAGCATATATTCGCTTGTTAAAACTTCGCAAAGCTCGGCACGGGTAAACCTTGTAAAGCCCGCAATCGTACCAAACGACATTGAAATAATTGCAGGAATAAGCGATTTAAAGTATGCAAAGCTCCACGGTCCGGCAGAAGTATCTGCAAGCGCTTTGAACCAACCAAGCTTATAGTACAAGAAATATTGTACTAAAAAAGCGTAAACAAAGCTTGGTACGGACACGAAAATCATAACCGCAGTAGATAAAACGTGGTCTTGCCATTTATTCTTTTTAAGTGCTGCAAAAATACCTAAACCTAAACCGATAGGAATAGCAATTAAGATAGAATAAATATTTAACGTAACCGTGTATGGAAGTTTTTGAACAAATCTATCCCATACGTCAACGCCTTTAGCTAAAACTTCGCTCACACCAAAGTTGCCTTGCAAAGCATATTTGATAAACCTAAAATATTGAATGATAATAGGTTTATCATAACCCAATTGTTCACGGCGTTTCATGATGATATCATAGTCTTTGCCAGGCTGTGGATCTGGCATATTTGGTAAAAGTTTTACGAAAACGAAGCACATCGTTGTAATCA
>JAZTYT010000114.1:0-9902 GCA_045637045.1 Christensenellaceae bacterium
AACTTTTTTAAAAAAATGTATAACCCACCCCCCCCCCCGATGAATAATTGTATATTTTTTGCTTTAACTGTTCTAAAATTAAATATGGTTTTGCTTGGCGACCGCCAAGCAAACTGACAATAATTATTCATTAGGCGTAGCCGACTTCACTATTCATTCTTCATTAACAAAAAAAAGCGGGTGTTACCCCGCTTTTAATTTTGTGTTTTAATTAACCACCGATAGAAACAACAACTTCTACCTTGAAGATGTAGTTGCTGCCTTCTGGTAATGCTAAGAAGTAATTACCAGCTTCAGCGATTGTAAGTTCGTGATAGTAAACACCATTCTTTACAAGACCAGCTGTGCCTGTTGAAGCGATTTCAGTCTTTTCGCCGTCCCAAATAGCTAAGGAACGACCGTCACCACCACAAACCCACCATACTTTAACGGTTGCAGCGCCTTTGGTTGTGAATTGGATAGCGTATGCGATTGTTTCTTCATTTAAAACTGTCTTACCGCCCATATTGAAGCGTTGACCTGATGCATAACCGTCTTCCCAAGTCTTTGAGCTACCGTCAAGTTTTGTCTTAGCACCCCAGTACATTGTGAAGAAATCAAGAGTACCAGCAGCTTCCGTTTGACCGTCATATTTATCGCCTTGTGCGAATTGAGCAAATGCGCTAGCTTCTAAAACGTAAACTTCTTCGCTTGCTTCAGCTAAGTTCTTATCGCAAACGTCACAAAGTGTGTCGTTGCCGAGTTCGTTAACGTGGTCAGCTAATGGGCCGTATGGCTGTTCACAAACTGTACAAACAGCTTGTGCTTTACAAGTTGCAGAACCACCTGTGTGTTCTGTTGATAATGCGCCGAAAGGTTCAAAACAGTTACCGCAAGTTGCTTGTTCTTTGCAGGTTGCGTCCGTAATTGCTTCGTGACCGTAAGCTTCAGATAAAAGTGCTAAACATACTGTGCAGTATTGGCTTGTTGTACAACCTGCTTCAGCACCTGGTGTGTGTGCGCCAGCACATGGTTGTGTAACTACCATATAGAATAAGTTCTTTGTGTCTTTCTTTGTGATTGTGTGTGAGCCAGCGCTTAATTCAACGGTAATGATGTTTGTTGAAGATACTCTGTCGCCGTCGTCAATCTTAATGTTGGTTGGTGCTTCAACGAATACAAGCGTTAAAATGTGAGCATAGTTAGCAGTGTAAGAGATTGTCATCTTTTCAGGACTTTCAACTTTCAATGCTTGTGTAAGTGTTAAGCCGTTATATTCAACAGTACCTTTGTCAGTTGCTAAGTTACCTTTGATTGTGAAGAAGGTGCTTTCTAAACCGCTTTCAGTAAAGTTATGTACGATAGGTTCAACTGCTGGGTTTGGATCTGGATCTGGTGTTGGGTCTGGATCTGGGGTTGGGTCTGGATCTGGGCCTGGATCAACGCCTGGGCCTGGTTCTTGTGAAGCCCAAGAATAACCGCAAACGTCACAAGCTTCGTCAGCATTTTCGTCAACGTGTTCAGCGCGATCTGAAACTAAACCTGCGCAACCGCAAGTTGATGCGTGCCAGTGATATGCAGCGTCGCTTGACCAATCTGAACTATAAGCGTGTTTATGGCCACCGCAAGCAACCAATGATAAGCTAATAGCTAAGATGCAAACGATTGCAACTAAACTGAAAAATCTTTTTTGCTTTCTCATATTTTTCTCCTTATTTTTACACGCCATAACCACCGATTATCGCGCGCTATATTTGTATGGATATATTTTACTATCGTTTTTAAAGTCGTAGTATATAAACTCAATATATTGAGTAAAATTTTGCTCATTTTTAGCAATATTCTATTTGATAGAATACTTTAATATCCGTTTTGTCTATATCAAGTGCCGTTAAGTGCGTTGCCGTAGCCCTTGGCATTTGAAAAGGATAGCGATTAGCGTGTTATCCTTAACTGAGAACACGCTAATCGCTATCCTTTATTTCTATGCCAACAAATTTAGTTCAACAAGCTTGTCTGCAAGCCTGATAAAGTCCTGCGTTGCAAAGGTTTCGCCACGGATTGAAGGGTCTACGCCGATTTCATTTAATAATGCTTCGGCTTGCACGCGTGAAATCTTAAGAGCGTTGATAAGGTTGTTTGCCAAAGTTTTACGGCGTGATAAAAAGCAAATTCTGACGGCTTCCTTAAAGGCCTTTTCGCTTTTAACCTGATACTTACTGCACCTATCGAGCCTAACTACGGCAGAATCAACGTTTGGCGCGGGGAAGAAGTTTTCACGCCCCACGAAAAACATATATTTTGCGTCGGCATAATAGTCGATTGACGCAGTTATCGCACCGTAATCGCTTGTGTTTGGCTTTGCGGTAAATCTTAAAGCAACTTCGTTTTGCACCATAATGACTATGCGCTTACAATTTGGGAATTCTTCTAATAAACGCATAGTTATTGGTGACGTGATATAGTAAGGTAGGTTTGCAACCACTATAAAATCATCACCTAAAAGCGCGTCGATTTCCTGCTTTTTCTCGCGCATAAAGTCCCTGAACACGACTTCGCAATTTTCAACGCCTGCTAAGCTTTGCGACAAAACCGGCGCAAGGTTTTTGTCGATTTCATAACCGATAACCTTTTTCGCTAACGGCGCTAAAACGCGCGTAAGCGTGCCACCGCCAACACCGATTTCCAAAACGGTATCGTCTTTGGTTATTTGGGCGCACTCGGCAATTTTGTTAAGTAGCGCATTATCGTCTATAAAGTTTTGCCCGAACCTTTTGTTAAAGCGAAAGTCGGTTTTTTGTATGATTTGTTTAATTTCCATTTTAACCTAAAACCTTATCAATTTAACTGATAATTTGTATAAAAACGTGCGATAATCGGCTTATAGTCCTACTTTTGGTCGTTGCTTACAGCCTTTTTAAACAAGGTGTAAAAGTTGGCTTTGACTTGCTTTTCAAAAGCGTTTTCATCTACTTGTAAAACGCTTATAGCCCTATTATAAACGTGTTCAACGTATTTTGGTTGGTTTGTTCTACCCCTAAACGGCTCTGGCGTAAGGTAAGGACTATCGGTTTCTAATAAAATTCTATCAAGTGGTATAGCCTTTAAAATTTGGTCCTTTTTGGCGTTTTTAAAGGTTATCACCCCACCGAAGGAAAAATACGCGCCAAGCTCGATATAGTTTTTTGCTTGCTCCAAGCTTTCGCTATAACAGTGCATTAAAAAGCCCTTTTTCAAGCAGTCCTTATGCTCGCGCAAAATAGACAAAACGTCGTTTGACGCATCGCGCGAGTGTATAACCACTGGCAGGTCAAACTCCTTTGCAAGCTCGAGCTGGGCTTTGAAAAGCTTAAACTGGTTTTCTTTAATAACACCGTCGTAATGATAATCAAGGCCAATCTCCCCTACAGCCAAGCATTTGGGGTGGGTAAGCAAAGCCCTTATGCCGTCAATGTCGCTTTCCGTATAAGTATTGGCTTCAGACGGATGTATGCCCGCAGTAAAGTAAACGCCCGAAAAGTTTTGGGCGTTTTCTTTTGCAATACGGCTGTTAGTTAAATTCCAGCCCGAATCGACCAAAACTGTAACGTTGCTTTCTTTGGCTAAATCCACAACGTCCTTAACGCTTTGGTATCTTGAGTCGGTTAAATGGCAATGCGCGTCAATTTTCATTTTATCTGATACGGCTACCTTCAGTTAAGCTTTGGTCAGGCTCGATAATTGAAACCTTATTGCCGTCTTCAGCGCATAAAATCATACCTTGGCTATCAACGCCACGTAAGCGCGCTGGCTTTAAGTTTGCAACTAAAACAACCTTTTTGCCCACCAATTCTTCAGGGGTGTAATAGCTTGCAATACCACTAACGACTTGGCGTTCTTCATAGCCTAACGAAAGCTTAATCTTTAAAAGCTTGTCTGACTTTTCAACCTTTTCGCAAGCGATGACTTTTGCAACTCTTAACTCGGTTTTAAAGAAGTCGTCAATAGTGATTTCTTCGGGGTGTTCGACAAGGCCTTGTGGCTTTTTATTGTCGTTAATCGGCTTATCGGCCGACTTTTGCTTTTCTTTGTGACGTTTAATCATCATTTCGTCAATGGCTAAAAGTTCCTTTTTAACGTCAATCCTTGGGAAGATTGGGCTTGCCTTTTCTACCTTAACGCCTGCTTGTAAAACGCCAAAGGCTTCAATACTTTCAAGGCTCGCGCTTTTAGCTTCAATGCCAAAATGCTGTAAAATGATTTTTGCCGATTTTGGTATAAACGGTAAAAGCGCCGTTGCTGAAATTCTAATGCATTCTGCTAAATTATATAAAACGGTTGCAAGTCTTGGTTTAAGCTCTGGATTTTTAGCAAGAACCCACGGCGTGGTTTCGTCAATATACTTGTTTGCACGGCCAATTAGCTTAAAGATATCCTGTAACGCCTTTGGTACGTTTAATTGTTCGATATCGGTTGTTAACGCTTGCAACAAGCCTTGCGCTAAAGTAATAAGCTCGTTATCTATATCTTCCTTTTTTTCAGGCGCTGGCAAGATACCGTCAAAGGACTGGTTAATCATTGCAGTCGTTCTTGAAACAAGGTTACCAAGGTCGTTAACAAGGTCGGTGTTGATGCGCGTAAGTAATGATTCGTTTGAGTACGCGCCGTCGCTACCGAACGGAATTTCACGGAGCAAGAAATATCTCAACGCGTCAGAGCCGTATCTTGCAACGATTTCCTTAGGGTCGGTAAGCTCGGTATTGATTTTATGCTGTTTGCTCTTTGATAACTTGTCCCCACCGATTAAAAGCCAGCCGTGGCCGTAAATCTTTTTAGGTAACGGCAAATCAAGCGCCATTAAAATTGCAGGCCAAATGATGGCGTGGAATCTTATGATTTCCTTGCCCGTCATATGAAGGTCCGCTGGCCAGAACTTTTCAAAAAGTTCGGCATTGCCGTCGTTTAAGTAACCGAGTGCCGAGATGTAGTTTGAAAGGGCGTCAATCCAAACGTAAACGGTGTGGTTAGGGTCAAAATCAACGGGTACGCCCCACTTAATTGACGTCCTTGATACGCACAAATCTTGTAAGCCCGGCTTGATAAAATTGTTTATCATTTCGTTCATTCTTGACTTTGGTTGCAAGAATTCCGGGTTTTGTTCGTAAAGCTCTAAAATACGGTCAGCGTACTTGGATAAACGGAAGAAATAACTTTCTTCTTTTTCCTTTCTTACAGGCTTACCACAGTCGGGGCACTTACCGTCAACGAGCTGGGTTTCGGTGAAAAAGCTTTCACAAGGCGTACAGTACCAACCGCTGTATTCCGACTTGTAAATATCACCCTTTTCGTAAAGCTTTTTGAAAATTTGCTGTACGGTTTTTTGGTGGTCTTCATCGGTCGTTCTGATAAAACGGTCGTAAGAAACGTCTAATAATTGCCAGATGTCTTTTAAGTCGGCAACGATTTTATCAACGTATTCCTTTGGTGAAACGCCTGCTTCGCTTGCTTTTAATTCTATTTTTTGGCCGTGCTCGTCCGTGCCCGTCAAAAAGAATACGTCTTTGCCCGACATACGGTAAAAGCGAGAGATTGCGTCGCAAATAACCGTTGTATAGCACGTGCCGATGTGCCAATTACCGCTTGGGTAATAAATAGGTGTGGTAATGTAAAAAGTATCTTTCATTTTTTGCCTCTGCACACTTGAATTAAGTGTAAAATTTAGTCTTAACTATATTTATAACATAAATTAGTTAAAAAGTAAATTCAAATAAATCATATTAGTTCAAAAGTAGGCATAAATTTGTAATATTTGGTGGCCTATGAACCTTATATTTTGCTCGGTGACTATTTTATCACTCGTGATTTTGCTGATTTTTAACCCAAACGCCGTTTTGGTTGCTCTAAATAACGGTACGATGCAGGCGCATGAATTATCGGTTAAGCTTTTTTGCATTTATTCGGTGTGGCTTGGGGTGTTCGAACTTATAAAAAGTGGGGGTATAAGTCGATTAACAAGCAAAATTTTAAAAAAGCCCATCAAATTTTTGTTTGGCGAAACGTCTCAAAAAAGCCTTGACTTAATAACCTTAAACCTGTCAAGCAACCTTTTAGGACTTTCAAGCGTGGCAACACCAATAGGGATACAAGCGCAATCGCTTTTAGAAAAGGAAGCTAACCCTTACGCGCAGACAATGCTGTTTGTTATTGCATGCGCGCCCTTACAGCTTGTGCCAACGTCGGTTATATCATTACGCACAAGTCTTGGCTCTTTAAACCCGTCAAGCGTGTATTTACCAATCTTAATCTGCACACTTGTTTGCTTTACAACTTCAGTACTGCTTGTAAAGGTGTTCGTTAAACGATGACCGAACGTATTATTCCACTTTTGCTTATATGCGTTTTTATCGTGGCGCTTGCAAAGAGACAAAAGGCATACGATATTTTTGTGAGCGGTGCTTCAAACGCTTTTAAGGTTGTTTTAGGTGTTTTACCCTATTTGGTTGCTATGTTTTTAATGACCGAGCTTTTCACTATAAGCGGTCTAAATGATGCGTTAATCAACCTATTGGCGGCCTTTTTAAAAATTTTCGGTATTGAAAAACAGCTTGTACCGCTCATTTTATTAAAGCCGTTTTCAGGTAGCGGTAGCTTAAGCTTGCTATCAACCATTATGAAGGAAAACGGAGTTGACAGCTATATATCAAGGGTAGCTGCAACCATTTATGCAAGTAGTGAAACTCTTTTTTATATAAGCGCAGTTTATTATTCAGCCTGCAAGGAAAAACCAAAGCTTTCAGCTTTTTTAATCGTTTTATTTTCAAACTTTATTTCAATAGTCTTGGCTTGTTTTATTTGTAGAATATTATAAGTTTGTTTACAACTTTAAATTTTTGTGTTAAAATTATCTATATGATACTTAAGGTGACTTATGGAAAATCGCACACAAAAATTTAGGGTTGGGGGCATGACCTGCACCGCTTGTTCGTCAAGAGTTGAAAAAGCAGTTTCAAAGCTTGACGGCATAAACCAGGTTTCAGTTAACCTTTTAACAAGCGAGATGCTCGTTAGCTGTTCCCCAAGCTTAACCGACAACCAAATAATTGATGCAGTAATTGGTGCGGGTTACACCTGTTCCAAGCTTAATTCTAACACAAAAAGTGGGGCTATAGGTCGATTATCGCATAATATTAAGCCTGTTATTACTCGCCTAATTATTAGCATAATACTACTTATTGCGCTTATGTATTTTGCAATGGGGCATATGATGGGCTTAAAGCTACCCTTTAATTTAGACCAAAATCAAAACGCAGGTTACCTTTCAATAATACAGCTTGCTCTTTCCTTGAGCGTTTTGGTGATCAATTATAACTTTTTTGTAATTGGTGGTAAAAACCTTATTAAGCTTTCGCCTAATATGGATTCGCTTATCGCTTTAGGTAGTGGAATCAGCTTTATTTACAGCACTGTTTTAACGTTTCTTATATTTAACGCTATATCCAATAACGATTTTGAGCGCGTTTCAGCCCTTAAGCACGGGTTATATTTTGACGGCTCTGCAATGATTATCGTTTTCATCACACTTGGTAAGATGCTAGAAACGATTTCCAAGGGGCGCACGACAAACGCTTTAAAGTCGCTGATGGCATTAGTACCGCAAAGTGCAAGCGTTTTAGTTGACGGACAGGAAGTTATAAAGGATATTTCGCAAATTAAGGTTGGCGATTTAATCGTTGTTCGCGCAGGACAAAGCTTCCCTGTTGACGGAGAAATTATCTCGGGCGAGTGCTCTTTAAACGAATCGGCCTTAACGGGCGAAAGTATGCCGGTTGACAAGGGCGTTGGCGATAAGGTTTATTCGGCAACGATAAGCCTTAACGGGCACGTAATAATAAAAGCAAGTCACGTTGGCGAAGACACGACGTTTGGCAAAATTATAGAACTTGTAAAAAACGTTTCACTCACAAAAGCGCCCATAGCCAAAACGGCGGACAAGCTTGCAAGCGTATTCGTGCCTGCAGTCATTGGGCTTTCAGTTGTCGTTTTAGCCGTTTGGCTTATCATCACGCGCGATATATCAACTGCAATAACAAAAGCCGTTTCGGTGCTTGTGGTAAGCTGTCCTTGTGCACTTGGGCTCGCAACCCCAGTTGCCATAATGGTAGGTAGCGGTAAGGGCGCAAAGCTTGGCGTGCTTTATAAAAACGCAACTGCGCTTGAAAATACGGGCAAAATTACTGCTGTCGTCTTTGATAAAACGGGTACGCTTACCGAAGGCAACGCGCACGTAACTGATATCTTACCGCTAAACGGCGTTGATTATCATGAGCTTATCAACGTTGCTACTTCATTAGAAATAAAAAGCAGTCACCCTTTAGCAAAAGCAATCGTAAACGGCTTATCACACACCACGCTGATTGAAACGGAAGGCTTTCAGGAGCTTGCCGGCAAGGGCGTTATAGCAAAAATTGATAACAAAATTGCGCTTGGCGGGAACTTAAGGCTTATGCGCGAATACAACGTTGACGTTAGCTTAATCCTTTCTACTATCGAAGAGCTTTCTTCCAACGGTAAAACACCTTTGATTTTTGCAAAAGACAGCCATATTTTAGGCGTTATTGCCGTTGCCGATAAGATAAAACAAGGCTCAAAAGAGCAAATTGAAGCTTTAAAAACGCTTGGCATTAAGGTTTATATGCTAACCGGCGACACCTTTGCCGTTGCAAACTCGGTTGCTAAACAAATTGGTATCGACAGCCAAAACGTTATTGCTGAAGTTTTACCCGACCAAAAGGCTAACGCCGTTGAACAGCTTAAAAATCAACACCGTGTTGCAATGGTCGGCGACGGAATTAACGACGCGCCTGCCCTTTCGATTGCAGATATCGGTATTGCAATAGACTCGGGAACTAATATCGCCATTGAGTCTGCAGACGTTGTTCTTGCAAAAAAGAGTTTGGACACGGTAACAAACTGCGTTACGCTTTCTAAAAAAGTACTTAAGGTTATTAAAGAAAACCTGTTTTGGGCACTTATTTATAATATGATTGCAATCCCTGTTGCGGCGGGTGTATTTAGCTTTATTGGGCTTGAACTTTCCCCTGCGATAGCTTCGGCTTGTATGAGTTTTTCAAGCGTAAGCGTGGTTTTGAACGCTTTAAGGCTGAATTTATTTGGTAAAAAGTGTAATTCAAGCCAACCTGATAACACAACTTATAACGAACAAAACGTAAGCCAAATAAACACTAACGTAATAAATCAAAAGGAAGATAAAACTATGAAAACCATTTTAAATGTTGAAGGCATGATGTGTCACCATTGCGAAAACCACGTTCAAAAGGCTGTTTTAAAGCTTGAAGGCGTTAGCGCTTGCACGGCAAGCCACCAATCGGGTACGGTTGAAATTGAACATAGCGATACATTTTCCATAGAAAAAGCAAAAGCCGTAATTACTGATGAAGGCTATGCAGTTATAGAATAATTTGGCATAAAAAAGAGCCCTAAAGTGTCGTTAACAGACCTATAGGGCGCTTTTTTATATTTTTAGTTATTCTTTTTTCTTTCCTTTTAACACTGAATTATAACCATTGCCTTGTCGCAAACAACGAGAAATTCTTGAAAGCGTGGTGCTGGAAATTTTAGTTTCTTTTATAACTTCAGAATAGGTTTTACCCGAGTACAACAGGTGTGCACAATTAAGGCGTATTGCTAAGTTTTCCATTTTCTTTTCAGTTAATAAATCATGCAAAAAGTCAAGCATTTCATCTTTATCTGATATGTTTGTAAGAACGCTTACAAGATTATTTAGCAATTCATCTTGATTCTTTGACATAATACCACCTAAAAAAATAATAAAATAAGTGAACAACTATTGATTGAATTTTAACAAATCAAGCGTTTATTAGCAGTAAAAAACAAATCCGTTGAATAAACTTCAACGGATTTAT
>JAZTYT010000115.1:0-11219 GCA_045637045.1 Christensenellaceae bacterium
AGATTTTGATTTCTTCTCCATCAACAACGATAGAATCTTCTTTAGCTTCAACTTCATGACCTACATAACGACCTTGAGCAGAGTCATATTTTAATAAGTTTGCTAACATTTTTGGATCAGTTAAATCGTTGATAGCAACTACTTCATAACCTTCAGCACCAAACATTTGTCTGAAAGCCAAACGGCCTATACGACCGAAACCGTTAATTGCAACTTTTGTTACTTTTGACATGAATATGTCCTCCAAAATTTTTGTTTTTTTCTTTTTTCTTAAATATTATATCTTTTTATTCAAATCAAGTCAATTATTTTACGGGGCTATTTTAAATTTTCAGGGTTTAAACAAAGCAAATCTTTAGGAACGAACAACCCATTCTTTCTTATTAGTTCTCCGTCGATATATATTTCTCCACCGCCGAATTCTTCCGTTTGTATTTGTACTAAATCCCAGTGGATTGCCGAAACGTTACCGTTGTAACAATCGTCGTAACAACAACCGGGCGTAAAGTGTATAGAACCCGAAATCTTTTCGTCGAACAATATATCTCCCATAGGCTTTACTATATACGGATTTACCCCGAAAGCAAATTCGCCCACGTATCTTGCGCCATCATCCGTGTCTAGTATAGCGTTTAACTTCTCAGTAAAGTTTGCACTCGCTTCAATAATCTTGCCGTCCTTAAAGGTTAAACTAACGTTCTCGAACTTAACGCCTTGTTCAACCGACGGCGCATTATAAGTTATTTTTCCGTTTACGCTATCCTTTATGGGCGCGGTATATATTTCACCGTCGGGGATATTGCAGTGCCCCGAACATTTTTTACTGCCCACACCTTTTATAGAAAATGAAATATCGGTGTCTTTTGCGATAATTCTCACCTTGTCCGCCTTATCTAAACGCTTTTTTAGTGAGTTCATCGCTTCGTCCATTTTAGAATAGTCTAAATTACAAACCAAAAAATAAAAATCTTCAAACGCTTCGCTACTCATACCCGCTTGTTGCGCCATGCCTTGATTTGGATATCGTAAAACCACCCATTTGGTTTTTTTAACGCGTATTTCGTGGTGAACTGGATGAGAATAAAACTCGCTTTCTATTTTCATTTTGTTCTCGGGCACGTCTGAAAACTCGTTACAATTTTCGCCACCGCGAATACCTATATAAGCGTCCATTTCACTCATTCTAGCCCCGTCGATGCGAGCGCGAAGTTTCGCCATTTCTTCAGTTTGACCTTTTAGTAGAGCGCGCGTTATACGATTGTCGTAATACTCCACGAAAGGAAACGCACCAACCGAATACGCTTCTTCAACTAGCGCGGTAACGAGAGAGTGGTCTATGCCCTTGGCTTCTATTAAAATTTTTTCGTTTGCTTTTAAAGAGCAAGAATACCTTATAAGATTTTTTGCTAAAGTTTTTATGCGTGAATCTACCATAACGCCCCCAAAACGACCTTTTGTTGCTTTTTATATAAATAATTATACAACTATTTGCTTTTTTTATAAAGTATTTTCGAATAGATTTAAAATTTATTTGCTAAACTCTAAAAAAAAAGGTATAATATTACTTGCAAGCGGAAATACGCTACTTAACTTTTAGAAAAAATTTTTTATATTTTTCGGAGGATATAAATATGGCATTAGTAAACTCAAAGAAAATGTTTGAACAAGCCTACAAAAACGGATATGCAATAGGCGCGTTCAACGTAAACAACATGGAAATCGTTCAAGGCATTACCGAAGCTTGTAAAGAAGAAAACGCTCCCGTTATTCTTCAAGTTTCAAAGGGCGCAAGAGCTTATGCTAACCACACTTATCTAGTTAAATTGGTAGAAGCTGCCGTTCAAGAATGTCCTGAAATTCCGATCGTTCTTCACTTAGACCACGGCCCCGATTTCGAAACCTGTAAAGCAGTTATCGACGGTGGTTTTACTTCGGTTATGATAGACGGAAGTCACCTTCCCTTTGAAGAAAACGTTGCTTTAACCAAAAAAGTTGTTGACTACGCTCACGACGTTGCTGCAAGGGGTAGATATATTACCGTTGAAGGCGAACTTGGTACTCTTGCTGGTATTGAAGATGAAGTTAAGGTTGAACACGGCAACGAATCTTACACCAAACCCGAAGAAGTTATCGAATTCGTAGAAAGAACGGGTGTTGACAGTTTAGCAATCGCTATCGGTACTTCTCACGGTGCTTATAAATTTAAACCCGAACAATGCACCAGAAACGAAAAAGGTATTCTCGTTCCTCCGGCGCTTCGTTTCGATATATTAGAAGAAGTTTCTAAAAAACTTCCCGGCTTCCCCATCGTTTTACACGGTTCTTCATCAGTTCCGCAAGATTACGTTGCTATGGTTAACGAAAACGGCGGTAAGATGCCAAACGCTATCGGCGTACCTGAAGAAGAATTACGCCACGCCGCATCACTTTCAGTTTGCAAGATTAATATCGACTCTGACTTAAGACTTGCTATGACTGGTACAATCAGAAAATTCTTTAACGACGAACCATCTAAATTCGACCCACGCGAATACTTAAAACCAGCACGCGCTAACATTAAGGAAGTTGTTCGCCACAAGCTTATCAACGTTTTAGGTTGCGCAGGCAAAGCTGACATTTGTAAATAATTTATCGTTAATAAATGATTAAAGCCACTTAAATTAAGTGGCTTTTTTTGTTTGATAACAACTATAAAAAAACATAAAAAATCGCCCTATAAGCCGTTTAACGGGTTTTAGGGGGTTTTGCTTTTAATTAAAATTAAGCTTTTGTGATTGACTTAATTACGATTTGCGTATAAGGTATAACAAGGAATGAATTCTTGTTTTCATTATAGCGATCTAAAAATTCTTCAATAGCTTCTTCTTCCATTTCTTCGCCGTCGGTTGAAGCGCTGTTGGTGTAGTGTGTATCGCCGTCTTCGTCAACCCATTTTGTGAAGAAAGATTTTGTTTCTTCATCGTACCAAGTTGTAACGGTGTTGCCGTCTACAGTTTTGGTTGTAAAGCTTGTGAGTGAAGATAATTTAGCAATGCTTGATTTCTTTTCAACGTCAGTTTCAGCATCGGTATTAGCGTCGTCACTGGTAACCATACCGAATACGCAGTATCTATCGCTTGAGAAGGTGCTTGCAGCGCCTGAAGATAAGCAAACGATGATTGTGCCCTTACCCGTATCGTATTGTGAAGACTTACCGTCGTCATAGTCACGCTTTAAAATGAGTGAACCTTGTGTAACTGAAAGCTTGTTACCGATCCAACCGTTCTTTGAAAATTCGCCGTTGATTGGTTGTTTTGTATAAGTATTTTCAACAAACTTGCCTTCGCTATCATACTTGTAGCCACCAAATTCAAGCCAGTTATTGTTGATGTTGCTTACGCAAACGTTGTTATAATAACCTGCTTCGCAAAGTGCGATAAAGTGTGCGGTTGTTTCAGGTGCGTAGTTAAGGTATAATTCTAAACCAACGTTTGTGGTGATTACTTCTTCACCTGAAGCGTCTTGATATGAAAGAACAACGGTCATACGTTGAATCTTGCTACCGCCCTTGATTTCGTTATTACAAGCTGTAAAAGCGAAAATGGTTACAAGCGATAAAATAAGCGCCATAATTTTAACTAAATTTTTCATTACTTCCTCCGACAGCTTAAAGCTGTCCTAAATATTATACTTTATTGCTGTAGTTTATTCTAAACTAAATTTCGTCTTATGTCAAACACTTATAGGTATATGTTTGCCAACAAAGGCAAAATTACGCCTAAAATAAGTAATTTAACGGTAAAAACTAAAATTATTCTAATTCGTTGAGTTCTTTTAAGAGTTGTTCTAAGTCTTCACCGTGTGCGCGTGTTGCTTGTTCGATTGTTTCTTGGTGAGCAATAGCACAACCTAAGCAATGCATACCGTGTCTGAATAAAATTTCAGCTGCGTTTTCATTATACTGTAAAAGTTCAGAAATTAAAGTGTCCTTCGTAATTTTTTCCATAACGTCTCCTTATCCCGCGAAAGCGCGGTAAAATTAGTTTGTTTATTTTATAAAATTTTAACAAAAAACTTTGATTTTTGCAAGTAATTTTGAGCGATAATTACTCTAATACCAATTTTTGGTAAATTATATTGAAGCTTTTTCTTTCGCGTCCTTAATGATTTTGACAATCAGGTTTTTGATACCGATAAAAATAAGGTCAAAGCCAAGATAAATAAGCCCAAAGCTTATAGGCTCTACGTTAAAGCCTGTGTTTTGCGCGTTAAACAAAAGATTAATACCTTCGTAGAAATATACCACAATAAGCATTACAACGCACGAGTATATAAGGTTAACAAAAAAGGTCCAAAACTTTTTGTAAGGGATTAGCATCCATTTTTTATAACGCTCGTCCCCAAAAAAGAAGAAAATGTTATTAACGAGTATGTCGGTAACGGCGCCCATTGCAAGGGCCGTAACGAGCACGATGTCCCAAAAGCCCGGGATTGCTATACCTAACCCCCAATAGAAGAAGAAACAAACTGCGCCGTTAAACCAAAACTTGACAAAAAGTGCTTTTACCCAAACGGGGATTTTTGCAAGCTTGTCGTTTTTGTAGGTGTTTATTTCCTTTTCTTCAACCTTGGGGCTGTTTTCCTTGTTAGCAGAAACCAATGCGTCAATGGCGTCGGTATGCAAATTGTAATTTTCTTTATAGGTATCGTCTTTTACGTACTTTAAAAGATTTTGGTTCTGTTTTTGCTTTGATTTTTTACTCATTTTTGCCGATAACGGGCTTATAGCCCCACTTTTATTTGTTATAAAATGTAAAGCGCAGAAATTGAATTTAACAAAATCTCTGCGCTTTTTTGATTAAGTTAATTAAAATTATTCTTCGCTTGAAAGCTCGATTTCGCCAACGTCTTCACTGTATTCAATCTCAATAGAAGTGTTAATCTTCTTTAATAGCCATGAATAAAGCGGTAAAAGTGCTAAAAGTACAAGACCAATGATTACTATAATCATATGGGCTATAAGCATGTCTTGCGCTGCTATGATGTTTTCAGCAAACTTACCCGTAGTGATGTGTTGTGGGTGATCTGTAATACCTTTTGTAATGCAACCTTGATAAAGAATATTTGAAACAAGCACAAGGACAGACATAGCCACCGATAAACCAAGCATAATAAAGTTTGGTTTACTGCGTTTTGGGAAAGAGTTTAAATAGCAAACGAAGGAAAGAAGCGAAAATAACATAATGATAAATTCGTACATACCCATATTTGCGATATTGATTGCAGCAGTAGTTTTTGAAACGTGCGTTAACTTAAACGTGTAAACGATATAAGCAACGAATAAAACCAACAAAGGAATAATATGTGGGTTACGCTTTACCGAAACTAAAAATTTTCTGAATGCTTCTTTGATTTTAGCACCAAAGCTTACTTTATTTTTTTTCATAATACCCTACCTTATTGCGTTAGTGGTTTCTTTATCGAAGAAGTGCTTAGTTGTAAAGTCAACCTTAATATTTTCGCCAACAGCATATTCGCACCAGTCACGGAATTTAGTGGTAACACGCTTTGAGCCGATATGGCAGTGAACAAGTGTGTTTTGGCCTAAATTTTCAACGTTAATAACTTCAGCATCAACAGCTTCACCTTGAACGATATTTTCAGGGCGAACACCTAAAACGATTTCCTTGCCAACGTAATCCTTTAAAAGCGCTGATTCTTCTGCAGAAATTGTAACTGTAAAGTCTTTATTATAAAGTGTGCCGTCAGCGTTTACGGTAACGTCAAAGAAGTTCATTGGTGGAAGACCAATAAAGCTTGCAACGAAGATATTTGCAGGCGTATCGTAAAGTTCAAGCGGAGTACCGATTTGCTGAACGTGACCCATTGACATACAAACGATTCTGTCAGCCAAGGTTAGAGCCTCGGTTTGGTCGTGAGTTACGTATAAAATGGTTGCGTTTAAGCGTTTATGCAATAACATAATTTCGCGACGGGTTGAACCGCGGAGCTTAGCGTCAAGGTTAGATAAAGGTTCGTCAAACAAGAAAACTTTTGGATTACGAACGATAGCACGACCCATAGCAACACGTTGGCGTTGACCACCCGATAATTGGCGTGGCTTTTTGTTTAATTGGTCGGTAAGACCTAAAATTTCAGCCGCAGCCAAAACCTTGCGGTGGATAACGTTTTTATCTTCCTTGGCAAGCGTTAATGAAAACGCCATGTTTTCATAAACGGACATGTGCCCGTAAAGTGCGTAGTTTTGGAAAACCATTGCGATATCACGGTTTTTAGGAGGCATTTGCGTTACGTCCTTACCGTCGATAATAAGTTTACCCTTTGTGATGTCTTCAAGGCCAGCAACCATACGGAGCGTGGTTGACTTACCACAGCCTGATGGGCCAACCAAAACGATAAACTCGCCGTCTTTAATGTCAATATTAAAGTCATATACGGCTTGAACGTTATTATCATAGATTTTATCTAAATGCTGTAATGATAGATTAGCCATATTAAGCCCCTTTAAGCGTTAGCTTTTTCCTTTTCAATTTCTTGTTGGAAGTTGGTCAATTTTTTACTGCGTATAACACCAATTACACCGCCAGCAAAAAGCGATGCTGCTGAAAGTGATAAGTAAACGGTCATAAGAATAAACTTACCTGCGTCAATTACGGTACTATTTTCACCGAAAGGAGTACGTAAGGCTTGAAGTGGGATATAAAAAATTCTGACAATTTGCAACGCACCCAAAACAAGCATAACGATTGCAAAGTTTAACTTGTAATTTTTTACGCTTTCAGATGATAAAAATGCAACGAGCATGAAAACAAGGTTATACAAAACTGAAAAACCTATCATCATTTTATAGAAGTAAGTACCCACGTCGGTTTTGTAAACGCAAACGAAGTACAAAGCGTTAAACACGATTGCAACGAGCGCTAATGTTGAAGCAAGTTTGTTTTTGTTGTAACGCATCCTGTCAAGCTTTGTTACGGCATCGTTAGTTTTTACTTGTTCAGCTATTGTTTGATTTGGATTAAGATTAGACATATTTCTACCCCCTAACCTTGGTTATTCGCTTTGCCTTGTTCGATAAGCTGTCTTTCTTGTTTAACGAGTGAAATCTTCCAAAAAACGTTTAAAATGAGTAAAACAGACATAACGATAGTCAAAGCAAAAACAACGTAACCGATATCAAACCAGAAGGTTGATTCGGAATAAGAACCTTTCCAAAGTTCTGCCCATTGCTTCCAGGCTTCAAAGTCAACCTGTAAAAATGCAGCCCTGAATTTGGAAATATTTATGTATGCCCACACGGTGGCGGTTAAACTTGCTTCGGCGTAAAGGCCGACGGCAACGTAGTTTCCAACATAATATTTTCTTCTTGAATGTGTGTTTGTGATAAACAACACTACCGCAATAAGTATAAGCTCGATACTAACCGCAATGAGTATTTTATTGAACGGTTGCATATCGTCATAGAGCGTAGCGCCTTTAACTTCCGGTACAGGAATGCCAAGTGGCCCGTATAAGTTGTAAACGTCGGTCATAATACCAAGCGCGTACACAAAAGTCAATGCTGAACAAATAAGTGCAACAAGACATAAAATGCGCTGAATTTTAATTTGAGTTTTAAACATATTTACCCTCGCGGTAACTGACACGATTTGTCAGCGTTTATTTTTTACGATTTATGCAAATTTTTGCAAAATAGTTTTAATAAAGTAAGGGGTTATTTGGTTGGGGGAAATCCCCCAACCAAACCCTTAACAATGCTAAAAAGCATTATTTTGTAAACTAACAAACGTTAATTATTTAGCGTAGAAAGTTAAAAGTCTTGTCCAAGCAAGTGTCTTAACCATGAGGTATTGGCTACCACCCCATTCACCGCTTACTAATTCAGCAGCTGCTGCAGCAGAAGTAACTTCTGAACCAGCTATAGAACTGAAGCCTGTCCAACCGTGGCTGATTAAGTCAACTAAAGCGTTTGTCTTGCCCTTTGATTGTGAGAACTTACCAGAAGAAGCTAAGTTACCAAGTTCAGCAAGAACTGTTTCTTCGTTAGCGTTTGTTGGTAAGTTTGTTGGGATTGAAGTGTACCACATATTATCGCAGATAGCGAGTTCTGGGTGTTTGATTGTACCAAAACCGATAGCTGTAGCGATTTGTTGAGCGCCTTCACGACCAACTTCGTGTGTACATTGAACTTCGAATGCTTGTGATTTAGCAAATGAAAGTGTAGAACCTAATAATTGACGAGCGTAGTTGGTGTAGTTGCCACCAGCTTTAGCCCAGAGTTCTTCTTCTGTTGCTTCAGCGATTACAGGCATTTGAACGCCGTTGAAGTTGAATGTGTAGTACTTGTCAGCAACGTCTTCCCAAGTTTCAACAACTACGTTAGCGTTTTTAACTTTGATGAAAGCGTCTGGACCGTATGACATAAGGATTTGACCTTGAACGCTGTAAGCGTAGTCGATGAGTTTTAATGCAGCGTTGAGTTTGTCTGTGTTACCAGCAACGCCTGCAGCAGAGATTGCCCAACCGTCGGTCTTAACTGAACGCCAGCTTTCTGTGAATCTCATGAATTGTTCGCCTGTACCGTCGTTCCAACGAGCAACAGGAACCATAACTGCCATGTATTTTTCGCCTTCTTGAAGTTTTGTAGCGTTCATAAGAGTTTGAGTTTGGTTATAGTCGTAGCTCATGAAGCCGTTATCGTTTTCAAGATAGTTTGTAGATGTAGATGTACCTACGTTGTAGTCAGCAGAAATTAAGCCTTCAGCCTTTAATGCGTTCATTCTTTCAAGTGCTTCGTATGTTGCAACTTCTTGACGAGCGTCGTGTAAGTTACCAGCTTTATCGAAGTAGAGATAGTCGTGTCTTGATTCGAGACCGCGTACGCCGAATAATGAACCAGCGAATCTGAATAAGTCAACGCGACGTTGGGTGTTACCGTCTTCACGTGAGTAAAGACCTTGGATAGAATCAGTACCGTTTAAGGTTTGTGGGTTAGCAACTACGCAACGGAGAAGTGCTACTAATTCGTCAGCGTCCCAAGCAGCGTTTTGACCAGCGAAGAGGTCAGAACGTTTTGTGCCATAGTAACCGCCGTATGTTGCGTCGATGTATGCACGGAGCATGTTAACAGCTTCAACACCATTAAGTGTACCAGCTGCGTTCATTCTTGCAACGATGTTGCCGTAAGCGTCATAGTTCTTTTCGATTGTTTCTGTACCAGAACCATCAGCTTTAACAACTTCTACTGCAACCTTACCAGAAGTTGGCATGTATGGTGCGTAAACAGCTTGAGCGAGTGTTTTTGATTCAGCTGCTGAGAAAGCGCCTTCGCCGTCGAGTAACTTAGCAAGGAAGTCAACACGCATTAATGGCATACGTTCGATATCGTTAACGCCGTCAAAGTATGGTGAGAAGTAAATAGCACCAGTAGATGCGTCACCAGTGATTGAAAGACGAACGATTGGGTTAGCTTCTAAGTAAGCTTTGAAGTTTGGCATTGCGTCTAAATATTGAGCAATGTCAACGAGTTGGCCGTTAGCACCAGCAGTTTGTAAAACGCCTAATGAACCTGCAACCATATCAACTTCTTCAAGTTTTTCTTTCCAAACGTTGAATTCTTTTTCAGCTGAACCAGCACCGGTGAATAAGTTTGTAATTTCAACACCGAGTGTTTCTTCGATTTGAACCCAAGTTGGCTTTAAGTCGCCAGTGTGATAGGTTTTACCGTCTGCTAAGGTGATGCCATCGCCTGCTGTTGCAGAGTCGAATGCAAGACCTGTGTTAGCATTGTTGTAACCTGTAGCCATGCGGAGCTCAGTACCTGCAGCATAGTTTAATTCGTATGCTGGTGTGTCGTCGCTGCCACCAGGACCTGGTGCTGGTGGATTGTTCTTACAACCAACAAGGCTGAAAGATAAAACAACAACGAGAGCCATTACTAAAGCTAGTAATTTTGATGTTTTCATATTTTCCTCCAAAAATATTATTGTTATCGGATTTTTCCGAATTAACCTAAATTATAATGATATTAAATTTTTAAAGCCTATTTAACGTGAATAAGCTTTAGATACAAGCTAAGTGGCGAAAGACGTGAATTTTTACAAGGGGGCGTACTTGCCGTACGCAGGAATTGTAAAAAATATCAAATAACGCACTCAAGCCTATTTAACGTGAATAAGTTTTAGATGCAAGCAAGACGCGACATTTGGCGTTTTTTACAAGGGGGCGTACTTTAGCGTACGCAGGAATTGTAAAAAATGCAAAATAACAAAGTATTGCGAAGTATATAAGACTTATTCCTTTACGCCGCCCATATTTACGCCTTTAGCAAAATACTTTTGAATAAATGGGTAAATGATTAAGATTGGGATGATTGCACAAATAATCAGAACGAAGATAACTGAATTTGCGGAAATATTTGGATGAGCATAGTTCCAGCTGGTTACGTAGTCAGGGTCTTGGAACTGCTCTAATTGAGTCCTTAAGTAAACCTGTAACGGCCATTCAGCGTCGTTACCGCCGAGCATTGTTTTTGCCCAGTAATAGCCGTTCCAACGTGAAATTGCAAAAAACAGTGCAACGGTTGCGATGGTTGACTTACTCATCGGTATGTAAACCTTGGTCAAAATTTGGAACTCAGTTGCACCGTCAACGCGCGCGGCTTCTTCAATCTCCGACGGAACGCCCTCGAATGCGTTACGTAAAAGAATAATGTTCATTGCCGCCATACCCATTGCAATAACGATAAGCCACTTATCGTCGGCAATGCCGATTGCTTGGAATACGTCTTGTGTTGCAAGATAGTTTCTGTATTGTGGTACTAAACCTGCAGAGAACCACATTGTGAATACAAGGAAGAAGTTAAAGCCTTTCCTAAATAATAATCTCTTCTTAGAAAGCGCGTAACCGCCTAAGATTGCAACGCCTAAAGCCCAAATCGTACCGTAGAAGGTAACGAAGATTGTGTTTGTATAAGAGTTCCAGAAGCCGTTACCGTTTTGACCACTCAAAACGAACTTATAAGCGTCAATCTGCAAATCAACCGGGAACAAAACAACTTCGTTGTATTCTACTGCGCGATAGCTACTGAGCGACGCTGAAAGTGCGTAAACGAATGGATACAAACAGCAAAGAGCAAAGATCGTTAAGAATGTATAGCTTATTATCTTAAAGATAACTTCAGAAAATTCAAGTCTACGTTTCATAAGTTTCCACCCCTT
>JAZTYT010000116.1:0-6576 GCA_045637045.1 Christensenellaceae bacterium
ACCGATACCAAGCGCCATAATAAACGGAACTGTTATTGCACCTGTCGTTACCCCGCCCGAGTCAAAGGACATTGCAAGGTATTTATTGTCAACGAAAATTGCTACGATAAATACTAATAAATAAAGAACTAAAAGTACAACGTTAAGGTTGATTTTTAAAAATACCCTTAAAAGCGCTATTACAAGGAAAAGCCCAACGCCAAGCGCAATAGTTACGATAAGTTCAATCTTGATTGAGCTTAACTGGTTACCTAAAACCATTAGGTCTGGCTCGGCGATAGTTACCATAAAGCCTATCACGAAGCCAACTGCTAAAATCAGCCCGATTTTTTTAGTACCCGTTATACGGTTACCAACGATTTCACCGATAGGCGAGAGTGAGATTTCGCTACCTAACGAGTATAAAATCATACCAAGGATAAGTAAAACAGCTCCCAAGATAAACGCCAACAAATTAAACCCCGTTTGCGCGTTTGGCAAAGCAAAGTTTAAGATGAGTATTACCGCCGTAATGGGTAAGACGGAAATAAGCGAATCTTTAATTTTGTCTTTCAAAATGTGGTTCATTTTTTACTTAACAGCCCTTGGTTTACGTTTAAAGTGTTTCTTTGAATAACCGATTTCAAGTCTGAAAATCGGTTGTTCAAACATTATACTATACATTATTATCATTGTCAATTTAGTTATGTGAAAATTAAGCAAAGTTTTGCAAAATTTAAATCTTTTTTTTGCACGAAAATTTAACGCAATTAACACACATGATTTAACAAAAAAAGCGCGAGTAAAACACAATAAAAAAGCAGGGCGAATTTAAGCGTTGATAAAAGCGCTTTTTTGCGCTTTAATCGGCTTATTGCCCCACTTTTTATAATATTTGGTTGATTACCAAGCAGTTTTTTCGGTTAAGAAGCCTACTAAACTTTCAACAGGGATTCTAATTTGTTCCATCGTATCTCTGTCGCGTACGGTTACGGTGTTGTTTTCTAACGTGTCAAAGTCGATAGTGATACAGTATGGCGTACCAACTTCGTCTTGACGGCGATAGCGTTTACCGATTGAGCCTGCTTCGTCGTAAGTTACCGGGAAGTATTTTTGTAATGATTTTAAAATTTCTTTGGCCTTTTCGCCAAGGTTTTTTTGGAGTGGTAAGATTGCCGCCTTATGCGCTGCAACTGCTGGGTGGAAGTGCATAACTACACGCGTTTCACCGTTTTCTAAAGCTTGTTCTTCGTAAGCTTCAGAAAGCACGGCAAGCATAAGTCTGTCTGCGCCGATTGAATATTCAATATCGTATGGGATATACTTTTCGTTGGTCATTGGGTCAACGTAAAGCATATTCTTGCCAGAATATTCTTGGTGGCGTGATAAGTCGTAGTTAGTACGGTTGTGGATACCGTTAAGCTCTGACCAGCCGATTGGGAATTGGTATTGGATATCGCAAGCGGCTTTAGCGTAGTGGGCAAGCTTATCGTGGTCTTTAAAGCGTAAATTTTCAGGTGAAATACCTAAATCAAGCAAGAATTGCATTGCGGTATTTTTATAAAATTCATACCATTCAGCGTCAGTACCTTCTTTGCAGAAGAACTGGTGTTCCATTTGTTCAAACTCGATTGTTCTAAAGATAAAGTTACCAGGCGTAACTTCGTTACGGAAAGCCTTACCGATTTGCGCGATACCAAACGGAACTTTAGCGCGAGTAGTTCTTTGTACGTTTAAAAAGTTAACGAATTCGCCTTGCGCAGTTTCTGGGCGAAGGTAAATTTTGTTTTGACCTTCTTCAGTTACCCCGCGTGACGTTTCAAACATAAGGTTGAACTGACGGATAGGCGTAAAATCGCACTTACCACATCTTGGACAAACTACGTTGTTTTCCTTGATGTAAGCTTCCATTTCTTCATTGCTCATTGCGTCAGGGTTAACCTTGCCGTGAGAGTGGTTTTCGATTAAAGTATCGGCACGGTGGCGTGTTTTGCAGTTTTTGCAGTCCATTTTTGGGTCGGCAAAGGAAGCCGTGTGACCACTTGCGTCCCAAACCCTTGCGTTCATCAAAATTGCGGCGTCAACGCCGTAAGAGTTAGGGCTTTCTTGAACGAATCTCTTCCACCAAAGCTTTTTAAGGTTGTTTTTGATTTCAACACCGATTGGGCCGTAGTCCCAGGTGTTACCCATACCGCCGTAAATTTCGCTACCTGGGAAGATAATCCCACGTGATTTGCAAAGGTTAACTAATTTTTCCATTGTAACAGAGCTTGACATAAAACACTCCCTTGATAAGTTATAATCTTAATTTTCTTAAATATTTTATATAAAACGCACTTTAAAGTCAAGTAATTATATTAAATTCCGTCAATTTGGCTTGATTATTTTGCTTGCGCGTGCTAAAATATAACGGTAAAACAGCAAAACCAAGCAAAAACTGTGTTTTTGTTGGGTTATCAAAAGCAAACAAGGGGTTTTTTATGGAACTTAAACCTGCAAACAATTTTATTGAAGAAATCGTTGTTGAAGAACTTTCCGAAGGTAAAGTTGAGAAAATACGTACGCGTTTTCCACCTGAACCAAACGGCTTTTTACACATTGGTCACGCAAAGAGCTTGTGCATTAACTTCGGCACAGCACAAAAATACGGTGGAAAGTGCAATCTTTTCTTTGACGATACTAACCCTTCAAAGGAAAAGGACGAATACGTTCAAGCCATCAAGGAAGACATGCGTTGGTTGGGCTTTGAATGGGATACTATAAACTACGCTTCAGACTTTTTCCCTACCATTTACGAGCTTGCAGTCGGCTTAATCAAGGCAGGCAAGGCTTTCGTGTGCGATATGACGGCTGAACAAATCCGTGAAAACCGCGGTACGCTTACAAACCCTGGTAAGGAAAGCCCTTATAAAAACCGTTCCGTTGAAGAAAACTTACAGCTTTTTGAAAATATGAAAAACGGTATGTACGCTGACGGCGAAAAGGTTTTGCGTGCAAAAATTGATATGGCTTCGCCTAATATCAATATGCGTGACCCGGTTATTTACAGGGTTTTACACGCAACCCACCACCGTACGGGCGATACTTGGTGTATTTATCCAATGTACGACTTTGCGCATCCTATCTGCGACTCCTTACAGGGCGTAACCCACTCGCTTTGCACTTTGGAGTTTGAAGACCACCGTCCGCTTTACAACTGGGTTGTTGAAAATACTGGCGTTAGCCACAAGCCACGCCAAATTGAGTTTGCCCGCCTTAACGTAACCAATTACGTTATGAGTAAGCGTTATCTTAAAAAACTCGTTGAAGAAAAATTCGTTGACGGGTGGGACGACCCACGTATGCCAACGCTTACTGGTTTAAGAAACCGTGGTGTTCCAGCCGAAGCCTTAAAGCGCTTCTGCGAAGAAATCGGCGTTGCAAAATCAAACTCTGAAATTCAGGTTGAATACTTTGACCATTTCGTTAGGGATTATCTCAACCAAAACGCACCACGCGCAATGGTTTGCTTTAACCCTATAAAGGTTATCATTGATAACTACGAAGGTAGCGAAACCGTTCTTACCGAAATCAACCCTAATAAGCCTGAACTTGGCCAACGTGAAATGACTTTCTCTAAAACCGTTTACATCGACGGTGAAGACTTCTCACTTTGCCCACCACCAAAATACTTCCGTATGAAAAAGGACGGTTTGGTAAGGCTTAAAGGCGCTTACGTGGTTAAGTGTGACGATTACGTCTTAAACGAAGACGGCACGGTTAAGGAAGTTCACTGCACCTATTTACCTGAAACAAGAAGCGGTTCTGACAACAGTGGTATCAAGGTTAAAGGCACTATCCATTGGGTTGACGGGGAAAACTACGTCGCTTGTCAGGTTAACAAGTACGGCCATTTATTAAACGACGCCGAATACGCTGGTCAAGATTTCTCCGAACGCATGAACTTAAACAGTAAGACGGTAGTAGACGCCGTTTGCGAAAAATACGTTGCCGATGCGAACGTTGGCGAAAGCTTCCAGCTCTTAAGAAAAGGCTATTACAAGAAGATGGTTGGCGGTGAAAAGCCAGTTTTATCTGAAATCGTATCCTTAAAGGATAGTTTTAAGGTTTAAATTGGGCAAATTGTGCTTTATTAATAATAAAAATCAATTATTTGGCTAAAATTTTGTAAAAACTTATTGACAATCAAAAATATATTTAATATAATATCAATAGGCATGGTTGTCGCACTATGTTCTTTTTTAGTGCAAAACCTATCCTAAAGACCTATAGGGGTATTTTTATGGATTGGGTTCTTGACATTTTAATCGTCGTTTTATTAGCAGCGGCACTATTTTTAGGTTACAAGAAAGGGCTTTTAGGTATGGCAACGGGTGTGCTTGCAGTTATTTTGATGCTTGCGCTTACTTTAGTTGGTATTGCCGGCTTCTTGTTGCTCTTTTATAAGCTTGGCGTTATCGATAGCCTTGCATACTTGCTTATCCAAGGTCCTATCGGTGAAACGAATATGATTTTTGAAATCGTTAATTTCACCAGTTACGACGTTTGCCAAATCCTTGCAACACTCATTTTGGCGCTTATCTCTTTCGTTCTTTCATACTTCCTTGTTATTTATTTATTCAAGGGTATCAAGGCGTTATTGGATAAGATTGAACGTCAAGGCGTGTTTGAAATCGTTGACGGCACTTTAGGTCTTGTTGTTAACGCTGTAATCGTTTTAGGCGTAATTTGGGCAATCTTCGGTCTTGTTTACGCAATCAGCTATAACGGTGACGGTGTGTTCGTTGGTGGTATTGACAGGGTATTCCGCGCTGGTAAGATTACTCGCTGGTTCTATGAAATCAATCCGTTAAACGACTTATTTATTAGTATATTTGGTTAATAACTGCTCACGCAGTACAAAAAAACCCTTTGCGCAAAAGCAAAGGGTTTTGTTTTTATTTGGCGCTGTCGCAGTTTGTGACGTCGCCTTTATTTATTATATAAATATGTAAGCAACTATTATCGAAAATATCTAATTGTTTAAAATCAGCTTTTCGGCAATTATGCTTTGGGTTTTGCCGTCGATTAAGATTGCAAGCGTTTGCTCGCTTGTTATAAGCCCCACGTACCAAAAATTCTTACCGCCTTGCTCAATGAGTCTTACGTAAACTTCGCCGTTAAAAATCTTGTTTTGGCTACGCTGTGATATGTAATCAGTCTTTGCGTTATACACAACGTCTAAAGCCTTTTCAAAGCTTATGGTGTCAGCGTTTAATTGGCTTTTGCAGGTGACTTCTTCACTGCTGTCGTTGTGGTGTATTTTAACCGTTAACTGGCTTATAGGCAGGCTTTCTACCTGTATTTTAGATAAATAGCAGTCGGAATACGCGCTAAATAAAAAGTCTAAAGTGTATTCCTTATCGGTGGTAAAGGTAACCTTAAAATTGCCTTGATTGCCGTTTTTAACGTGTAATTTTACGATAACAACCTTTTCCTGGTCGCTTATTTTTCCGTCGGCAATCAAAGGTGATTCGCGCGTTTCGGGGTAAAGGGTAATTTCGTAATTTTCAGTTTGACCTTTAAAAATATTGCTTCGCACGCGCGATACGTTTTCTAAAAGCGCGTTTGATTTTTTGCATCCCACCCCAAAGCAAAGGGATAGTGCAAGCATTAACAATAAACTCTTTTTTAAAATTTTCATAAACACCGTCTCTTAATACCATTGTATTAAGAAAAAATTTATTTATGAAAACTTTATTTAAATAGATTGTAATTGCACTATAAATGTGCTAAAATATAGTAAATATTTAATAGGTGATTACTATGAAAAAACTTATCATAAAAACTACCGTTATTACCGTTGCTTCAATAATTGGCGCAATCTTATTGACATATTTGACCTTCCTTGCTTTCTTCCCGGGTAAGCTTGCAAGATTTTATGACAAGGTCGGTTTTGAAAGACAAGCTGTAAAGCAAATGGTGCGCGAGCATCATAAAACAGGCGACCTACAAGACTTAATCACGCTTTGTGAATATTGTGACAAATATGGCAATAACTGGCTTATAGCCCAATATTTTGGTGATTTAGTGACAAAACAAGAGTTTATTGATTACACTGAAGCCATTGAAAACGGTAGTGAATTTTATGACTTTTGCGCTGGTAAATACGTTGTTGCACTATACGAAACGGGCAAGGATGAACGCTTCGTTGTCGATACGGCTTTTGCAGTAACGCGCGCTTACGTGGAGTATAACCCAGTGCACGCTTTAATTTCCGTCGCGCTTGAGCGTGAATCAGTTGACGGAACAACTCTCACGTTTATAGTGGACGGCTTGACAAACCTACTTACCACAGCTTCTTCTCAAGAAGTCGCTCTAATAAATAGTGATATTGAATTTATCACAGGGGTTTTAACCCAATAAATTATACAAAATTATGATAGAAATTAAAAATTTAACTAAAATATTTAAAAAGCCTATTCGTAAGGAAGGCTTGATTGGTATGTTCACCACCTTGTTTTCACGTAAATACGAAGAAATAGTTGCGGTGAGCGACGTTAGCTTAACTATAAACGACGGTGAAATTATAGGCTACATCGGCGCAAACGGCGCAGG
>JAZTYT010000117.1:0-11070 GCA_045637045.1 Christensenellaceae bacterium
CCCGCAATTTGTCGCAATGGTCGGGGTGACAAGACTTGAACTTGCGGCCTCATGGTCCCAAACCACGCGCGCTACCAACTGCGCCACACCCCGTTACAATAACAACAATGCTCATATATAATAAAACAAAACGTTTGTATTGTCAAGCATTTTTATAGAGATTTTTAAAAAAAATGGCCGTTTTAAAAATCTTTTTTTATTGAATCGGGTGCAGATTATTTTTTGCGTTAATATAAGAAATTAAGCAGGTACTATTTTGACAAAGTACCTGCTTAACTTACCGATTTTTATATCGAAAATTACTTGTTGAGAAGTTCAGCAATAGAAGCGCCACTAAAAGATGTGTCCTTCCATTCGTGTACTTCGCCGTCATCAGCAGGTTTTTCTCTTCTTTCTCTTCTTCTTGGCTTTTCTTCGCCAGCGTCTTCAGCTTTTTCTCTTCTTGGTTTAGCTGGAGCTTCTGGTGCTGGTGTGCAAGCTTTGATAGAAAGCGTGATTTTTTCTTTTTCGTAATCGATAGAAATGATCTTTGCGTTAACTTCGTCGCCAACTTTGAGACCTTCGGTTGGTTTTTCTAACCATTCGTGTGAAATTTGAGAAATGTGAACTAAACCGTCAACACCTGTTTCGATTTCAACGAATACGCCGAATTCAACGATTCTAACGATCTTACCGGTAACGATATCACCAACAGCATATTTGCCAGGAACACTTTCCCATGGGCGTGGTTGGAGTTGCTTATAGCCGATAGAAACCTTCTTTGTTTCCTTATCGAGCTTTAATACTCTGAATTCATATTCCTTACCGATTTCTAAAACTTCTGCAGGGCTCTTAACGCCTGTCCAAGAAAGATCAGAAATGTGTGCAAGACAGTCGAAGCCGTTAACTTCAACGAAAGCACCGAAAGATGAGAATCTAACAACCTTACCAACAACAACGTCACCTAAAACAACGCTTGAGAAGAAAGCTTCTTCCTTTTGAGCGCGTTGAGCTTCTCTTTCAGCCTTTTCAGCTTCTAAAATAACTCTTTGTGACGCAACGATTTGTTTTCTTCTTTCAGCAGTTTCAACTCTTTCAGCTTTAACTCTTAAAGTCTTGCCAACGTATTTATCGAGTTCTTTAACGAAACCGATTCTAATTTGTGATGATGGGATGAATACGCCGTAAGAACCGAGCCTTGCGGTTAAGCCGCCCTTGTTTGTACCATCGATGGTAACGTTGAAGAGCTTACCGTTTTTAATCTCTTCGATTTCTTTTTCTTCTTCAGCGAGTGCTACGATAGCTTTTTCTGATAAAAGAACTGGGTTGAGACCAATAATAAGGACTTCGATTTCTTCGCCTACTTTTGATGCGTAATCTTGTTTAGAATATTTTTCGCAAGAAAGCTCTTCTTTAGGCAATAAGATTTCCTTTTTGGTGTTATTGATGTATAAAGCTAAACCTTCATCCGTAGCAGAAGAAATAGTTGCAACTATTTTTTGCCCCTTTCTGAATTTTTGTTGGCCATTTTCCAATTTAGCAACAGCTTCTTCCATCTCGTTTACAGTTTTAACTTCAGTGACTACTTCTTCCATGTTTGAGAAAACCTCCATTGTTTGTTCGGGTGGAGTAGATGCCCCCGATACAATACCTACCTTTAAATAATTTACATACTTTGATGCATCAAACGATTGACTATTTTCTACCCAATCTACGCGTTGACAGTTTTGTTTGCAAATCTCGTAAAGCTTAGCTGTATTGCTACTTGTTTTGCCACCAACGACTATCATTGCGTCACATTTTTGGGAAAGCAACAGCGCTTCTTTTTGACGCTCCCCTGTAGTATAACAAATAGTTTGAAAAATTTCAACTGTTTTTTTACAGTTTTTCATAAAAATATCTAAAAATATCGCAAATTTTTCACTTGAAAAAGTAGTTTGAGCCAATATACACAATTTTTCGTGCTGATTATAGTCGTAATTAGGGTCAAAAGCATCGGTTACGATAACCGGCGTTTTAGACCAACCTGACGTGCCAACGACTTCCGGGTGCTCCTTATCCCCAAGCAAAATTATTTGATAACCTTTTTCAGAATATTCTTCAACGAGTTCGTGTATGCGCTTAACGAAGGGACAAGTGCAGTCGATAACTTCAATGCCCTGCGCCGTAAAATAATCGTAATCGCTTTTTTTGACGCCGTGTGAACGGATAAGTACCTTTTTAGTTTTAACCTGTTCAATTTTATCAACGGTTTTTAAGCCCAGGTCTTTAAGCTTGTCTGTTACGCCCTTGTTATGAACGAGTTCACCGAACAATGTCACGTCTTGCCCGACCAAGCCAAGCGCCGTGTCAACTGCCTTTTTAACGCCCGAACAAAAGCCACTGTGTTTTGCAATAATAACTTCCATAGCCCACCTACTTTATTTTGAGTTCAGAAGTTTTTAAAATGCTTTCTCTAATGATTTCGTCAGCTTCAGCCAAAACTTCAGGTGTGAGTGGAACGTTATAAAACTGCTCTAACGTAAAGCTTTCACCTGCGATAACGTGGTTCAAGCGTAAAAACTTGCTTGGTCTATCGATGTAGTAGGGTTGAATTGGTACTTTTGCTTTAATCGCAAACATAGCTGCGCCACTTTTAAACGGCAATAATTTTTCGCCCGTTTTGTTGCGAGTGCCTTCGGGGAAAATCAAAAGCTTATCCCCCTTTTTTAAAAGCCTTAAACAACGCATAACGGTTGCAAGATCGGGGTTGTCACGGTCGATTGGGATACCGCCTAAAGTCTTTAAAAACCAAGAAACACCCTTACCTTTAAAGATTTCCTTTTTGGTCAGGGCGTAAATTTTATGGTTATAAAATGCGCCAACGATAAAAGCATCACAGTTGGATAAGTGATTGCTTACGATAACGCATGGCGCTTGCAACGCGTTTTTCCTGTTAACGCGCTTGAACGGAAAAAATATTTTGGTGATTGAGTGTGTTAAGAATCTGACTATTCTATACATTTTAAAACCTTAAAGGCTTTAGCCTTGTTCAATTATTGACACGATGAAATCAACGACTTGGTCAACGCTTAAGTTGGAAGAATCAATAAGATACGCGTCGTCAGCCTTTTTAAGTGGTGCAATTTTCCTGTGACTGTCGTTATAGTCGCGTAAATTGATTTCCTTTAAAAGACTTTCATAGTCAACGTTTTGACCCTTTAAAGCAAGTTCCTTGTGTCTACGCTCTGCCCTGACTTCAGCCGAAGCCGTTAAGAAAAACTTATGGCTTGCGTTTGGCAAAACTACCGTGCCGATATCACGCCCGTCCATAATGCAATGGTTTTTTAGGGCAACCTGGCGTTGCATTTCAACCATTTTTTCACGCACGCATTTGAGCGAAGATATACTTGAAGCCATTAAAGAAACTTCGTTATTGCGAATCTCGTTAGAAACGTCAACGCCTTCTAAAATAGTGACCTGCTTGCCGTCGGCATACTTAATTTCAAGGTCGATATCTTTAATAAACTCGCAAATTTTATCTTCGCAAAGGCAATCAACGTTGCGTTTAACCGCCGCCAACGCACAAGCCCTGTACATTGCGCCAGTATCAAGATGTAAAATATTAAAACGCTTTGCAAGGCATGAAGCAACGGTACTCTTACCACTTCCACTTGGCCCGTCGATAGCAATGTTAAACATAGGTGACTCCTTAATTTTATCCAATAGATTATATAATAATTTGAAAGATTTGTAAAGTGCTTTAGGTGGGGCAAATCAACTTTTTAACAAATGTTTGCGCCTTTGTTAGCTACCTGCCCTTACGCCCGTTGCAAAGGCAATTTGAAGGTTGAAACCACCCGTGTATGCGTCAACGTCTAAAACTTCCCCAGCAAAAAACAGACCTTTAACGAGCTTGCTTTCCATAGTTTTGGGGTTGACTTCCTTAACCGAAACGCCACCTGCGGTTACTATTGCTTCGCTAAAGGGCGCAAAGCCGTCAAACTCAAGCGTAAAGTTTTTGAGCGCGCGAATAATTTGTTGACGCTCTAAACGGCTGACTTCGCCTGCCTTTTTATCGGGGTTTATACCCGTACGCTCTATCACGAAAGGCACAAGCGAGCTTGGAAGCAAGGTATCAATTACGTTTTTAAGGGCTTTTGCGCTTGACGAAGTCAATTCGCGAATAAGCCTGTTGTCAAGCGTTTTTTCATCAAGGGCTGGCTTAAAGTCGATTGAAAGCACCATATCCTTTTTGTCAAGACGGTTAATCTTACTGGTGGTCGTTAAAACGATAGGCCCTGAAACGCCGTGATGGGTGAAAAGCATTTCGCCAAACTCTGACGAGAACAATTTGTTTTGGTAGGTAACGTTAAAGGCTACGTTTTTAAGGGAAAGCCCTGCAAGTGCCGAAGGATAATCGCCTTTTACCCTTATTGGGGCAAGGGCTTGTACCGGTGGGACTATTTTGTGGCCTAATTCTTTAGCAAAGGTATAGCCGTCGCCAGTCGAACCAGTTAGCGCGTAAGAAATACCACCCGTTGCAACGATAACTTTATCGCACGCGTAGTCGCCTAAATCGGTTTTAACGCCCGTTACGACGCCGTCTTTTGCCGTGATGGATTCAACCGTTTGGTTAAGGTTAATTTGAACGCCTGCAAACTTACACATATTAGCAAGCGTTTTAATAACGTCGCTCGACTTATCGGAAACTGGGAAAACACGGTTGCCTCTTTCAACCTTTAACGGCAAGCCGTTTTCTTCTAAAAGTTGCATTAAATCGCGTGGGGAAAAACCGTAGATTGCGCCAGATAAAAAGCGTGCGTTTGAAACCACGTTGTTTAAAAAATCCTGGGGCTCGCAGTCGTTTGTGACGTTACACCTGCCTTTGCCCGTGATATATATTTTTTTACCGACCTTTTCGTTCTTTTCAATCAAAAGGGTTTCATCACCTTTTTTTGCTGAAAAGTATGCCGAAATAAGACCTGCGGCACCGCCGCCGATTACTATCGTTTTCATAATTCCCCTAAAATTACCACTATGTGGTAAAATTATCCGTTTTGCTTTTTTGTGGTGAGAATTGCGCTAAACTCTACCACGTTTTTGTTATTATTTTAGAGCGAAAATAACGCGCTTAAATTACGCTGGCGCGCCCTAACGCTAAAGTTAATTTAATCAAATTATACAATACAAAGTGAAAATTAGCAATCAAAAAAGGGCGTAAAAACACCCTTATTCAGTAAAATATATTCATTTTTTGGCTTGGGCTAAAGCGCGTAAGGAACGTTGATAAGCGACTAACGCATCTTACTTAACGTCAACGCTAGCTAAAAAGATTCTAAAGCCACGCGTTCCGTCGTCGTCAAAGGTAAACGGTGAATTTGACGCAACGGCTTTTTGACAGGCTTCAAGCACTGCCGTTTTGATTTGGTTAAGCGCTTTTTGCTCATCTTTGAAATAGCCTAAACTTTCGGTTAAGCCGTTAACGAAAGCTTCGTAGCCGTGAAGCGTCGCTCTTTCACCAAACAGGCTTGAATCAAGCGGGATTTTTTTGGTTAAAACTGCGCTTATCATTTTAAGGGCGTCGTTAAAATCTTCCTTTAAAACCACTCTGCCGAAAAGAGATTCCACGTTAAGCAATCTATCAAAGGCTGACAAAGGCTTATCCTCGCCCCTGTTTTTATTGCTTGTGAGCACGATATCGACGCAGTATCTTCCGTCTTGAGTGTATCGCACCAAAACTGAAGAATAATTTTGTTGAGTTTGAACTTCTAAAGCACTTGCGCTTGGCTCTCTATAGGTATGCCAAGCAGTTAAGATTTCACCTGCAAGGCGTTCTAACGTGTTACGGTTAAAGGACTGAAGCCTTACGCCACAATTGATTTGGTGGAAGAGTGATATCTCAACGTCGTGATAGGCGTTACAGGAAAGTGAAAAATCAGGTTTTTGCGTAAGCGCAAGGGGCGTGAATTTACCAGCGATAAAGGTTGGCGTGGTTGTGCAAGCTGAAAATTTAGGGTCGTTGGTTGATGAAATTGAATAGTCGGGTATATACTCGATAAAGTCGAGCATAGCAATAACCTTGGACTCAAACGATAATAGAGCTTGGCCGTCCTGCGAGCAAACGTGACATTCTTCATCGCGAGAAGTGGGGTTTGCGTATTGTAAAATACATTCGGTATCGTTAAGCGATAAGCTTACTGAACGCAAGGTATCAACACACGCGTTGCAATCCATAGTGGTTTTAGAAACGAAGGTTTCAGCGCTGTCGGGCTTATCCGCAAGCAAAAGCTCAAACGCGCCGTTTTGGTGGTAAGGCTTAATTTTTTCATTGAATAAGCGCCCGTCAATCCCCCACGCGCCAATGGAAAGCGAATATAAATATTCGCAGGCCGAGTTTGCACCGAATTGCTCGCGCATTGTACGGAATTTTTTATTTACAGCCGACGGTAGTGGTGACAATAAACCCATAACGAACGAAGCAAAACCACTCGTGCTATCGTTATGTGTTAAGCCCTTTTCTAACGCGTAACTAATAAGCTCACTTTTTAGCGCCTGACTGTCAACGGCTTGTTCAAAATTAACGTCGGTTTGACCGTCAACACGTAAAACGTGCTTTAAAAGACTACGCTTACAAGGTAAATCGTAATCAGAAAGTTCAAGGTGGGCTTTGGCATGGCCGAGCAATTTTTCAATTAAAAGATTTCCGTCTGTCATATAGTCCTTAAGTTCGAACTTGTCGAATTCGTCCTTCGTGTGTAAAATTCAAGATAAAATCACTTTACAAAATCATTATAGCATAAAACCTGAATTTTTCAAAGTTGAAAGGTGTGGTTTTTGTAAATTTTTACTTGGTTGGAAAAGATTTTGGGTGAACGGTATGGGTGTTTTCAGGGTCTTCACGCGAGATGCGTGTGTCTTTTAGATTTATGGCTTTGGTAAGGCTTTTTGAGCCGTATTTATCGCGAATACCGCCTATGGTTTTGGAAAGCTTGAGTTTTTTCTCGTAAGCTTCAGGGTCTTCAAAGATGGAAAGCTGTTCTAAATCGCTGTTAAAATCGCTTACGGCGATACCTAAAGAGCGTATTCCGTTTTGAAAGGAGTAGTTTTCCTTAAACAAGCGCATTGCAAGGGCTAAAACGTCGTCGGCGATATTTGAAGGTGGCGATAATTTTGCCTGTCGGGTTATGGTTGACAGGTTTTCGTCACGGATAGAAAGCGTAACCGTGCTCGCCTTACCTAAATCCTGCCGTATAACCCTTTGCGAAACGCTGTCGGCTAAAACGGAAAGCATAATGTGTACGTCGTCGATATCTTTTAAGTCACGGTAACAAGTCATACTGTTGCCAACTGATTTTACAAGGTCGGGCTTGGTATATAAGCGTACTGGCGAGTCGTCAAGGCCGTTTGCATAAATATACATCATTTCACCAGCCTTACCAAACGCCTTTTCAAGAAAGCTTTTGTCAGCTTGGGCTAAATCGCCAATGGTTAAAACGTTGTATTTTTTAAGTTTTTCAGCCGTGCGACGGCCTACGTTTAAAAGCTCGTTAACGTTAAGTGGCCAAACCTTTTGTTTGAAATTTTCCGGTGTAATGACGGTAACTGCGTCGGGCTTTTTTAAGTCAGAGCCAAGCTTTGCAAAAATCTTGTTAAAGCTTACACCAACCGAAACGGTAAGACCTAATTCTTTTACGCGTTGGCGAATTTTTTCGGCAATCTCTTCGCCCGTGCCGAAGATTTTGGAGTTGGTTACGTCAAGCCAGGCTTCGTCAATCCCGAAAGGCTCTACACGGTCGGTAAACTCTAAATAAATTTGGCGCACCTTTTCGGAAAACTCAACGTATAAATCAAGCCGTGCCCTTACCAAAACCAGATCGGGACACAAGTCCTGTGCGGACTTTATGGTCATTGCAGTTTTTACGCCCATTTCTTTTGCAAGCTGATTTTTAGCCAAAACTATGCCGTGGCGGTCTTCAACGCTACCACAAACGGCAAACGGCACGCCGACAAGCTGTGGGTTTAAGGCTTGCTCACAAGACGCGTAAAAATTATTCAAATCAGAGTGCAAAATCGTTCTCTTCATTTAAAAATTACCTTAATTACTTTTTTTCGTTCTATTAAAAAGCTTGATTTTATCGCTATTTTTATAAAGATAGTAAGATGATAAAAGGGTTAACGCTATCAATACCACCCAAATTAAAAGCCCCCACCACGTATCGTAAGGGATAACGCTACCGTTGACCGAATAAGCCGTTGTAAAAACTGAAATCAGGCGCGTGATGGTTATCATAATAAGAAAATATTTTATCGGCATTGATGAAAGCCCTGCAACAAAGCATAATAAATCGTCTGGGAAAAAGGGAAACAAAAACATAAAGCTTAAAACAATTTTGTCTTTGCCGTTTACCTTTTTTTGCACACGGTTTAAATTGTCTTCGCCAACCAGCCAGCAAACAGTCCGCTTACCTAATTTGCGCCCTATTAAAAAAGCAATAACCGAGCCAATAAATATACCAACAAAGCTTATGATTGCGCCCTTTAGCGCGCCGAATAGCGCAACGGAAACACCAATCGTGATTACGCCCGGTATAGGTAAAATAACGACCTGTAAAATTTGTAAAACAAGGGTTGCTAAAAGCGCTGAAGCGCCAAAGCCTTTTATATATTCACGCAGTTCTTTAACCGACGTTACTTTCGTAAAAATTCCACTTCTAATAAGGAAATATAATACACTTAAACTTAACGTAATTAAGATAAGTATTGTAAAAACCAACCTAAAAAGCGTTGTCTTAGTTAACAAAAAAGCAATGATAAGCGCGCAAATAATAATTGCAATAATGCCGATGCCCAAGCTTAAAATTTGCGTGTTATAACCTTTAATGGGAAAGGCTTCAAGCGATAATAATTTGATAAGAAAAAGAACGGATAGCGCGCATAAAATTGTAATAGCAACAACGCTTAATATCACGTTCTTTAACCTTGGGTTAGTTAAGTTGTCTTTGCGTTTTACCATACAAATATATTATACTTAAAAAAGGCTATAATATATTCGTTTGCAAAACTTTTTATTGAGTTTTAGTCAATTTTGTGATTTCGGAGCGGGCAAGCGCGTCACAACGGTTATTATAAACGTTATCTGCGTGCCCCTTTACCTTTATAAAGGTAACCTGATGCTTGTCAAGTAAAGTGACAAGCTCTTCCCAAAGCTCACGGTTTTTAACGGGCTTTTTATCGGCAGTTTTCCAGCCCGAATAACGCCAAGCGTCAAGCCAGCCGTTATTTATTGCGTTTACAAGATAGGCTGAATCGCTGTAAAGGTTAACCTTGCAATTCTCTTTCAACGCCTTAAGCCCTTCAACGCACGCTAAAAGCTCCATACAATTATTGGTCGTTTCTAATTGCCCACCTGCGATAGGCTTTTCCGTGCCCTTATAAATAAGTATAGCTGCCCAACCACCTGGGCCAGGGTTATAGGAACAAGCACCATCGGTGTAAATATCTACTGTCTTCATTGATTCACCAAAATATATTTGAGTTAATTTTAGCATAACGATGTGCTTAAGTCAATCAATATAGCCCTTAACCACCCTTTTACTAATTTAAAATAATAGTTGACAATTTAACTTGTCGGTGATATAATTATAAAAAAATCAAGGAGTATTACTATGGAATTGAAATTAGCAAACGGCGAAGTGCTTGTTAAAGAATGGTCCTATTCAGTTTCGGGCGGGGCGCTTCAAAAAGATAACAAGAAATTACATACCAATCTCATTTTAACCAATAAACGCATTATCAATGCTTCTGAAAGCGACTTGACGATTAAGCGTCAGGAACACGCCATTGAAGATATCGTTGGCGTTGAAGGTGCTTTCATGAGAAACGCACGTGGTGGCCCAATGTTTTTAAAGGTTATTTCCATTATCTGGACTTGCACGATTATCGGCGCTCTCTTGGGCGGTATTGCGGGCATCAAAAAGGCAAACGAAAAGTTGCGTGCTTGTGTATTTTATCTTGTTTTAACAACGAAGGGTGCTATTGAAACGCCTTTTGCAATCGGTACGTATAGCGAAAGCGAATCTTTAACGCGTAAAAGGGCTTTTGGCAACACTATTAACAAAACCATAATTCAGGTTGACCAATTATTAGCAAAAGAAATTATTGATGAAATTGGTGCGCTTATTATCAACGCACGCGAAGAACAACCTGAAGAAAACTAATATTTATTTGATAATTTGTATAAATATTTAGTATCAACCTAATTTAACTCATCAAAAAAAGCCCTTTTGGGGCTTTTTTTGTTATAACTATTTTATTTTTGTGTGTCTTTTACAACTTGAACGTGTTCAAAGTATAGCCTTGTGACTATATCCAAAACGTAATCGTTAATTTGTTCTGGCGTTTTGCCTTCTTCAATCATTTTATTATAATAAATAGGCTCGCCAATAACGAAAAGCGCGTTTTTCTTGCTGTAATACATCGGATATATTGGCAAATCAACCTTCCTTAACTTGTAATAAAGCTTTGCGATGGTTAAGTAGCCCATATTAAAGGTTTCGGGTGGTTCTAAATATCCTGTCGTTGAATCTTCAGGGAAAATAAGTAGTGGAACGTTTTCGTCAAGAACCTTGGTGCTGTCACGCATGGTTTTAAGAAGACGTGTGTCGTGATAAGTACCGATAAGCCCTACGCTATTGTATAACAGCTTTGAAATAATTGCAAACAAGGTTGCAATTATAAAAGCCTTACCCTTGCCCCAATGCATTTTTTGGCGATAAAATACGTGGTATAAATAATTCCAACGCGATTTATAATTGCCACACATTTCGTGCGCGCCCCAAGGCGTCATACGTTTAGGGAAAAACATTTCGTAGGTCATCGGACCACTTGCCCCAGAGTGATTGGAAATATAAATTGCTTTATCCTGAAGTGGCTCGTTGTTAAGATTAACAATTCTTGGTTTTCTTTTGAAAAAACGAATAATGGCTTTTAGCGTTTTATTGAATAGATTTCTTCTTTTTACTACTTTGTATTCTTTTTCCGCCATATTCCCCCCTAACGTAATTAAATGTATGCAAACGGTAAACCAAATATAATTTGTATTATGAATGA
>JAZTYT010000118.1:0-2953 GCA_045637045.1 Christensenellaceae bacterium
GCTGGACAGACTACATACAAAAAATAACCGAAGACTGGCAGGAAAAGGTTAGTGACGACGACCTTGTTTTGATTGCGGGCGACATCAGTTGGGCAATGCAACTTGAAGACGCGCTCGTTGACATCAACACGCTCACTCCACTTAAGGGGCGCAAGGTTTTTATACGCGGTAACCACGATTACTGGTGGAAAAGCATTTCACGTATTCGCCAAGGCTTGCCGGAAGGCTTTTTTGCGCTTCAAAACGACTGCGCGCGCTTTGGCAACGTTTTGGTTTTGGGCTGTCGGGGTTGGACGGTTGAAGGCGACAAGGACTTTACCGAGCAAGATAAAAAATTGTACTTAAGAGAGCGTGAAAGGTTACACTTGGCGCTTAAAAACGCGCAAAAGGAACGACAGGACGGGGATAAGCTTATTGCGATGATGCACTTCCCACCCTTTAACGTCAAGCGTGAAAACTCGCTTTATACCAGCTTGTTTGACGAGTTTAAGGTTGACGCAGTCGTTTACGGACACCTGCACGGCAAGGACTGTAAGGGCGATATGCTGGTTATGAAAAACGGTATCCCCTACTATTTGACTTCGTGCGACCTTGTTAAGAATAAACTGGTGGAAATTACCTTATGATAAAAGACACTTTTGCCAATAAGGTTGAAGCCGACAAGGTTAAAGCCGACAACCAGCGCTTTTTACAAATTTTATCGGATTATCTTAACTTTGAGCCACGGCTTATCACGAGTAAAGACGTTGAATCGGTCACGGAAACTGGCGTTTCAAAGCAAACGGCTTTTGCATTTTTGCTTGCTTTAAACTTTGGCGTTGACCCGTATGGAGCAGAGCGCGAGTTTTTTAACAGGTATTTTGTTCCGTCTATAAAGGAGCTCGATATCAACGACTATTACAACGACGCTTATAACAAATATATTAAGTTTTCGACAAAAACCGTCAATAACTGGCAATTAACGACAAAATCTTACGCACCCTTTGAAGCCTTCGTGCGCGACGACTTTATTTATGAAAAGGACGGGCGCGTGATACCGTTAATCGGGTTTTTTGACGGCGAGTATAACTACCCTGCCGTTTTACAGGACGGGCGCGAGTGGATGACCTTACTCCCAAACGAAATCAACTCGCAAAAGCGCTACGTAAAAGAAGCCTTTGGCAAGGTTGTAACCTACGGGCTGGGGCTTGGGTATTACGCGCTACACGTTGCCCTAAAAGACGACGTTGAAAGGGTTGACGTGGTTGATATTTCAGACGACGTAATCAATCTTTTTAAGCAAAACGTACTACCGCAATTCCCTGAAAAAGCGCGCAAAAAAATAAACGTAATCAAAAAGGACGCCTTTTTGTTTGCCCAAGGCTTAAAAGACGGCGACTACGATTATATCTACGTGGATATTTGGCACGACTGCCAGGACGGGGCGGAGCTTTACCCGCGCTTTAAGGAATTAGAGCGCTTTTGCAAGACTGCAAAATACGGTTATTGGATAGAAGACTCTATAAAATATTACTTAAAATAGTTAAATAAACGGCTTATAGGCCGACTTTTTGAAAAATTGATAAGGACTTTTAGTATGAACAAATTTATGAAGATGGCTATTAAAGAAGCCCAAAAAGGAATTGATTTAGGCCACGGTGGGCCGTTTGGCTCGGTAATCGTTAAAGACGGTAAGGTTATTGCAAAGGGGCATAACCACGTGGTTAAAAACAACGACCCAACCTGCCACGGCGAAGTAGACGCGATACGGAAAGCTTGCAAAAAGCTTAAAACCTTTGATTTAACCGGGTGTGAAATCTACACCACCGGTTACCCCTGCCCTATGTGTTTTTGCGCAATCTTGTGGGCAAACATTGACAAAATTTATTACGGCTGTAACACAACCGACACGGAAATCATTGGCTTTAGGGATAAGGCTTTTGAAAACAGCATTCCACAAAAGAAGATTGAAATTTGTCAGGAAATGGACAGGTCGGCTTGTTTAGAGCTTTATAAAAATTACAATTACAAGGAAGACAAAACCCATTATTGATTTTAAAATCCCCCTTACTATAAGGGGGCTTTTTTAAATCTTGCAAAAAAGTTTGTAATTCCTTGAAGAATTTTGATTTTTGGGGCTTGACAAACAGTGTGTTTTATATATATAATATAGTTGGAAAAAAGTGGTTTTCCACAATAAAAATAGGAGATTATTATGGAATTAAAAGGTTCAAAAACTGAAAAGAATTTAATGGAAGCTTTTGCCGGCGAATCACAGGCAAGAAACAAATATACCTATTTTGCTTCACAAGCTAAAAAGGACGGCTACGTTCAAATTGCAGCTATCTTTGAAGAAACAGCACAAAACGAAAAGGAACACGCTAAAATCTGGTTTAAATATTTAAACGGCATCGGCACGACGGCTGAAAACCTTTTACACGCTGCTGAAGGCGAAAACTTTGAATGGACCGATATGTACGACCGTATGGCTAAAGAAGCCGAAGAAGAAGGCTTTTTAGAAATCGCACAAAAATTCAGAATGGTTGGCGCTATCGAAAAAGAACACGAAGAAAGATATCGCAAGCTTTTAGCAAACGTTAACGAAGGTTTAGTTTTCTCTAAAGAAGGCGACACAGTTTGGCAATGTGCAAACTGCGGTCACATCGTTATCGGCAAAAAAGCACCACTTGTTTGCCCTGTTTGCTTACATAAACAAGAACACTTCCAAGTTCGCGCTGAAAACTACTAAGAAAGTCAAAAACCACCCGATTCGGGTGGTTTTTTTTAATGAATATAATAATGAAGTCGGCTACGCCTAATGAATAATTATGGTAAACTTTTTGCTTTGCAAAAAGTCTTTTTTAAATTTAAATAAGGCTTGGGGGCTTGCATTTGCAAGCCCCCAACTGACCTGAACACTTGCGCAAGCGCAAGACATTATTGACTATTCATTCTTCATTAAAAACCGACCTAT
>JAZTYT010000119.1:0-3129 GCA_045637045.1 Christensenellaceae bacterium
TTAAAAGCCGATATTTACCTTGGCTAAACTATGCAATACCACGTCTTGTTAAATAGTGCCATTTTTTGGCACTTTTGTTTTATAAAATTATCGAACAAATGTTCTAATTCATATAAATATAACACAGGTTTTGAACAAAGTCAAGTGAGGTGGGACACTTTTTATAATTTTGAAAAAAATTTTGTTCAAAAATGTCAGTATTTGTTGAAATTGAGCAAAACGTCTTGTATAATAAAATCAAGGAAAGCAAAAAGTGAGATGATTTTTAAGTGTGTTATGCAAAAGTAATTTTAAAAGCTTACCCACAAATTGACACTGTGGTTAAGTATATGGACGAAACCGTTAGGGAAAAATGTTTGGTTTCTTTTAAAGATAAAATGCCCGCTTCAAGAAGCGTTGACGACATCGTAAAGCTTATTGAAAACAAGCAAAAACTTATTGTTTTAAAAGAAAAAACACGCAACGTTTTAAAGCGGTTATCCGATGAAGAAATTGCAATGATTAACTACAAATACTTTAAAAACCGTTCTATAGGCGGGGTTGATTACACTTCACGCAATTATTTTAGGCGACAGCACAAGGTGATCGAACACGTTAAAGAGCTTTTAGGGTATATTGATTTGTCAGAGCAAAAGTTTTTAAAAGAGTATGCGTCCATACCGTTTATTAAGTACGTAAGTAGCAGTCTTGATGACGACGTCGTAAGCTTTTATTAAAACGAAAGCCTACCTTTAAATTAAAGGTAAGCTTTAAGGAAAAAACAAAATATTAAAATAATAAGAATTTTGAATTGATTTTTTAATATGAAAATCGTTCAAAATTCTTTTATTTACTCGTCTCGTTCAAAAAAACGCGTTTTGGAATTGGATTTTTCAGGGCGTAATATTAAAAATATTAATGACAGCGCGCCAATGATCATTACGGCGATAACAATAACCTGTTGCGCGCCGAATGATTCAGTATTTTTATTATTTGCGTTTGGAGACAATGTTGTATCACTACTTTGGTTAGTGCTGTCATTAGATTGAGGCGGGGCAACGGGCTCAACGTAGTTTATCGGAATATCAAAAGGTTCGAATGCATCGCGACGTACGTAACCTATATATCCGTTCGAGTACACGTAAACGTACTCTACTCCTTGTAAAAAAATAAAGCCATAAAAAACTGCGTTGACGCCCTGTTGTAAAACTGCTTTTGGCTTATCGAGTGCCGTGTCGGTAAAAATTACCGTGTCGCTAATCGTTGTAAGGGTTATTTCAGGATAAATTGTGTTTCCTTTTAGGTCTTCAAAGCTTAAATAAAGGTTTTTGACGTAGCCTTCAGACAGCGGTGTGGTGGAGTTTTGATCCATATAGATAACACGGCTTGCTTCCACCCCGACCGAAACGATTTTAACGTAGTAGTTTTCGGGTATGTAAAACTTAACTATCTTTAAGCTTGGGTCGGCGTAAAAGGGGCAGACCTCATCAATGATTCGCGCGTAGTCGGTTTGGGTTACGTCGCACAGGGCATTAACTCGGCTCATAGGAATTTCTATTAACAAAATTATAATCAACGTTACAAGCGCAAATTTTTTCATAGCGCAAAAATTATAACATTTATAGGTTATAAAAATACTGCAAAAAAAGGTGGTAAAAGGTAATTTAATGTCGCAACTTAACAATACGATTTCACGCATTTTGCGTATCGAAGCCGAGCTTTCAAGACGCAACAAAAACGATAGGCTTAAAAACTATAATAAAGGCGTCGTTCATCAAAAGCAGGTTGAGTTTCACAAATGCAAAAAAAAGAATAGGTGGGTTTTCGGTGGTAACCGTAGCGGAAAAACAGAGTGTGGCGCTGTTGAAGCAATTTATATGGCGCGTGGCATTCACCCTTACAGGAAAAACAAGCCAAACGTGTTTGGTTGGGTGGTTTCGCTGTCAACCCAAGTCCAGCGCGACGTCGCGCAAAAAAAGATTTTAAAGTATCTAAACCCTGACTGGATTGAAAGCATAATTATGCACGAAGGCCGTAAAGGCTCGCCCGAAAACGGTGTTATAGACCAGCTTATTATAAAAAACGTGTTTGGTGGGCTGTCTACAATCGGATTTAAAAGCTGTGATCAGGGCAGGGAAAAATTTCAGGGTAGTTCGCTGGATTTCGTGTGGTTTGACGAAGAACCGCCAAAGGATATTTACGATGAATGTAAGATGCGCGTCTTGGATAAGTGTGGGGATATTTTCGGCACGATGACGCCACTTAAAGGGTTGACTTTCGTGTATGACGAAATCTTTTTGAATAAGTTTAACTCAAAAGAGGTCTGGTACGAATTTATGGAATGGTCGGATAATCCGTACCTTGATAAAAACGAGATTGAGCTTATGGCTCAGTCAATGTCGGAAGACGCTTTAGAGTCGCGCAGGTTTGGTCGGTTTAGTCAAGGGCAAGGGCTTGTGTATTCGGAATTTGATGAAAACGTGCACGTAATAGAGCCGTTTAGCGTTCCAAAAGAGTGGCAATCTAATCTCTCCATTGACCCAGGTCTTAACAATCCCTTGTCCTGCCATTTTTACGCAGTCGATTACGACGATAATATTTACGTATTAGCCGAGCATTACGTTGCGGGCAGGGATATAAAGTATCACGCTGACAGGATAAACGAAATTGCAAACTCGCTTGATTGGAAGCGTGATTCCCAAGGTCGATTAAACGCGCTTATTGACAGCGCCGCAAACCAAAAGACCTTGGCTTCGCCCAAAAGCGTGGCGCAACTGTTTTACGAGCTGGGTATTGCCGTAAATACCAAGGTGGACAAGGATATTTTTACGGGCATTGCGCGTGTAAAACAATATTTTAAGCAACGCAAGATTTTCATTTTTAAAAACTGCGTCAACCTAATCAGGGAGCTTAAAGGCTATTGGTGGGGTAAGGGCGACGCACCCGTTAAACGTGACGACCACGCTTTGGACGAGCTTCGATATTTCGTTATGTCAATGCCCAAAACCAAAAAACCGCCACAGATATTAACTGAAATTGAAAAAGACAAGCAGAAACTTATGAGAAGGAATAAACGCCGTTAAAGGAGGGGTAATTTGGAAGATGAAAAATTGCAGTCTAAAATTAAAAAGGCAATGACTAAAAAGGCCG
>JAZTYT010000120.1:0-11188 GCA_045637045.1 Christensenellaceae bacterium
CTTTTTTAATTTATTAAGGCTTTGCTTGGCGTCGCCAAGCAAACTGACCACAATTATTCACTATTCATTATTCATTATACATTAGAAAAAGCAGGGTAAAAACCCTGCTTTTTCGACCTATAGGCCGACTTTTATTAGGCGATGGAGCAATCGATGGTTAACATTTTTTAAATGCTTTTGCATTTTAAAAAGACAAATATGTTTTAGATACGAGCAAGACGCGAAAGGCGTTAATTTTTATAAGGGGGCGTACTTGCCGTACGCAGGAATTATAAAAATTTATGCCTGACAAAGTATTGCGACGTATATAAAGCTTATCTTATTAACCAGCTATTGCTACAAAGCCTTATCAATAACTGTCAAAGTTTAAGGTGTTTAAAACTTTAGTACCGTCAGGTAAGCGAACGGCTAAAATACAACCGCGCCAATAGGTTTTATCGTTCCAGTTGCAGGCTGCAACTTCAAATTCAAGTATTTGACCAGTGTAGTCGTTAAGGAAGGAATATTGACCTGCGCCCGACATATAAAGTCCGATTTCAGTGCCGTCTTCAGCGATTAACTTCATTGAAGTATAATAATTAGTGCTGATAAGCTCTACCTTTGCTTTAATAACGAAAACGGTGGTTGAATAGTCGGTATTAGCATCTAAAGCGTAAAATTCTTTGCCTGTTGACTCAACAAACTTTTCGGTTGAATAAGCGTGGTTACCGTAATAGTTAACTAAAATTTCAGCGTTTACGATACAGGTTTGACCTGCAAAGGCTGAAGAATCGTTTTTAACGTAACGTTCTCTCGTACCCTTTAAGATAACTTCGTTACCGATATTAAGGTCGGCAAAATAATCGGTTGACGCAACTAAAACGGTGATTACGCTACCGTCTTCGCCAAAGAAGTAGAAGCCGTTTTTATTAACAACCGACGGACCAACGATACCTTTAACGATAATTTCGCTGTCATCTGTGTTTGGCTCAACTAAAATTGCTTCAGCAACGGTGATGTATTCGTAAGAAACTGCTTGCACATAGGTTACCGCGAAGGTTTGGCTGTAAGTTATGCCGTTATACTCGCCCGTTACGGTGATATTTGCCCTACCGTATTCGCCAAGGTTGAATATCGCGCCGTCTGAAGTTATTTCAAAGTAAGCAACGCTTTCGTTATCAGACGTATAAGTTAAGCTTGCGCCTTCAAAGCCTAAAAGCTCTGATGAAACGCTTGTTGGGAGTAAGGTTTGTGGGTTTGCGTTGTACTCGCGTTGGAAGTTATCTAAAGCGTGATACTTAACTGCGTACTCGCCTGCGTTATCGGTGTTAAATGTGTAGTTTTCATCAATGATTTTAACTGGGAAGAGTCTGAAATTGCAAGCCGTTGCGCTACTCTTTGCGTTCATTAAGCAAAGGTAAACGGTGCAAATTTTACCGTCAAACTCGTCAACCCAAGCAAAATCACCACCACTGCATTGAGTGTAGGTGTAACTGCCCGTTTCACCGTCGATATCAAAGAAATAGTAATTGGTAAAGCCCGTGCCTTCAACCTTTTTAACGAGCGCGTTTACTTTATATATTAAGGTCGTTACGTCTTGGCTGACCGGCGTTTCAATAAGGTCTTTAACGGTCGTTTCTTCAATCCAGCTCGTATCGAATTGGCTAACGGTGTCATCGCATTCAATAACCGTTGCGTTTTCAAGCTGATTACAGCCCATATAGCCGTGCAATGCCGCGTTAGATTTTTCGTCTTCTAAAATCCAGTAAGCCTTGGTTGCGTTTATCGTTACGGTGTTACCAACCTGTACCCTGCCAGCAACGTCAGCACTGTAAACGTAAATTGAAGAAGTGCTATCAACTAAATAAATACCACTTGGCTTGTATCCGTTTGCGTAAGTGATTGCTGAAACAACGCCAGTTACTTGAACCTTTTCACCTACGGAAGCGTCACGCGCTTGTTTAACTGACATTTGGGCATAAGTGCCGTCGTCTTCAACGCTTGCGCGTTCAAAATCAATAATACGCGCGTTTTTAACTTCCTTTTTGCCGTCAAAGTTTTGTAAAATGCAATGGAGCAAAACCGTGTCGCCCTTGTAAGGCTTTTCTTCCATTTGCGCGTAACCGATTGAGCCGTCAGCACTGTAAGTGCCGTAAACGTAAATCGAGCCTGTTTCATCGCTTACGTTCATTTCGCCGTAGTTTGCGTTCAAAACTGAATCAATGATAACTAATAAGTAGTATCTTTCGGTTGTGATATTGCCTGGCTCACCACAAAGCTCTAAAGCCTTTGCTACCGTGATGATGTCGTAACCTTGACCGATACCTTGGTCTGGGTTAGGATTATCTTCAGGTGGAACAATATCGCTTGTGCCTGAATTTGAACCAGTGTCCTTTGGTGGGACAACGATTGGTGCGCATGCCGTACTAAAAATTAAAAGTAAGGCAAGGATAAATACGAGCAAAGTTTTTTTCATATTACACCTCACAAAAAAAGTTCACTTTTAATATATCACTAAACAAAATAAAAATCAAAGATAAAACTGCCAAATCACAAAAAAGTCTTTATAAAATTATATTAAAAAGACTTAATTAAAATTGCCCTAAATATATGAAAAACGTTAGATAAGGCAAGCTAACGCTTGCGATTATTTGCAAAAAAAAGACAGGCTGTAACCTGTATTTTTTCTAAATAAGGCAAGCATACGCTTGCGATTATTTACAAAAAAAGGACAGGCTGTAACCTGTATTTTTTGCAAATAACCGACCTATAGCCCCACTTTTATACATTTTTACTTTTCTTCAAGGGCTACCCAAATGCCACTTACGTAGTCGTCTGACGTGACGTCGCCTTCGGTGTAACATTCAAAGTCAAAACCGGGGATAACCCTGTAATTGTTTTCTTGCACCCAATCAAAAACCTTTGCCCAAAGGTTTTGTATAGTTTCAGGCATTTTGCCTTTTGTGTAAAACTTACCCCAAAGGTGCGCTGGCACGTTATAGGTTTTAAAGCCGTCGGGTATCTCAGTGCAATATTCTTTTATAGAGCCTATGCCGTAAATAAATTCACCTTCAGATAAACCTGCTTGCTCGCCTAAATCAATACACACGCCAAGCATTGGTGGTACTATATTTTGATAGCCTTTTTCGTAAAACTCATCCCAAAACTTTGGTACTTCTTGGTTGGAAGTTTGAGTATTAAACTTTCTTTCTAAAACGGCAATAGTAAATGCTTGTTCCTTTTCGATTTTTACGTCCATTTTGATATTTCCTTTTATAAATGCTTCAATATTTATTTTTGGGCGACAGGATAAAATTACCCCCTTTTTTGCCTGACCCGGGTTTACACCGTGAAAGCTTTTAAAGGCGCGAGTAAAGGCTTGCTGGGATTCGTAGCAATACTTTATTGCCACGTCTAAAATCGAACACCCGTTCTTTATGTCCGTGCCTGCTTCGGTCAGCCGTCTTTCGCGTATATACGCACCGACGCTTACGCCAAAGTTTGCGTTAAAAAAACGCTGAAAATAAAAGGGACTAAAGTATAATTTTTTAGCTAAAAAATTGATGCTTAAATTCTCGTTGGATAGATTTTGCTCAATGCAATCTATCACTTTTTTAAGCGTTGATAAAGTTTCCATAATCGCCTGCCTTACGACCATTATACACCATATTTTGAAAAAATGTTTGATAAAAAATGCTAAAATTTATAAAACCAGGCATTTTTTTATTGACATTAAAATATTATTGTAATAAAATTATATCATCTTGTTAGCAATGGCTAACAAATCATAGGAAGGCTAAAAAATGGACTTAACACAGGTCAGAATTGAAAAGGAGCATACGATAAAAGAGGTTAACTTGAGCGATAAAGAGCTTGTTTCCTTTTTATTTTCGCTTGGGTGCTACCCAGGTGAGCCTATAACTGTTATTTCCAAGAGAAAAAGCGGTTTAGTGGTTGCAATAAAGAACGCAAGGTATAGCATTGATAAAGACCTTGCCAAGGCAATTATCGTTTAATCCCCTTTTAACAATCAGCACATACAATCAGCACGGCTGATTTTTATTTTTAAATATTTGTTAGCCTTAGCTAACTGTAAAATATTACCATTATTAAAGGTTTCAGCATGAAAATAGCATTAACCGGCAACCCCAACAGCGGTAAAACAACAATGTATAACGCGCTCACGGGGAGTAGTGAAAAGGTAGGCAACTGGGCAGGCGTTACGGTTGAGAGTAAGCAACGCCCCGTAAAAAGGAGTTATATTAGCGGCGATGAACAAATTATTGCCGTTGATTTACCAGGCGCTTACTCCATGTCGCCCTTTACCGCCGAAGAAAGCATTACAAGTGAATATATAAAAGGCGAAAAGCCTGACGTTATTATCAATATTGTTGACGGAACTAATCTTGGCCGCAGCTTATTTTTTACTACACAGCTTTTGGAACTTGATATCCCCGTAGTTGTTGCACTAAATAAAGGCGACATCAACAAGAAAAAGCATACGGCTATCAATATTGAGCTTTTGCAGGAAAGCCTTGGCTGTCCAGTTGTGGAAACTGTTTCTATACGCAAAAACGGTTTAAAAAAGGTTGTGGCGGCGGCAATTTCAGCAGCAAAAACAAAGCAAACCGCCCCATTTAGCCAAAAGGATGTTGACAAAACCAACAAGGAAGCCGTTGAGCAATCTGACCGCGCCCGTTTTGACTTTGTTAAAAACATCGTTAGCCAAGTTGAACAACGCACAGTTTTTGCTAATAAGCTCAATAAACAAGATAAGATTGACGCTATTTTAACCAATAAATGGCTTGGCATACCAATCTTTGCAGTAGTTATGTTCCTTGTTTTTGGTATTTCACAGGCGTGGTTAGGGCCTTGGCTTGCCGATCTTTTGTGTTCGGTTTTAGAAAAAGGCCAAAGCCTTGTTGCAGCCGCACTTGAAAACGATGCGGGCGAGCTTGGTATATGGGGCTCAATACTAGTTGATGGCGTTATCGGTGGCGTTATTGCCGTAGTGGGCTTTTTACCGCTAGTTATGATTATGTACTTTTTGATAGCCCTTTTAGAGGACTGCGGGTACATGGCAAGGGTTTCTGTGGTGTTAGACCCTATTTTTAAAAGGGTTGGGCTTTCGGGTAAGTCAATTATCCCATTTATTATCGGTACGGGCTGTGCCGTACCAGGGGTTATGGCGGCAAGAACTATCCGTAACGAGCGTGAACGCCGTGCAACAGCTATGCTTGCACCGTTTATGCCTTGCGGAGCAAAATTACCGGTTATCGCCCTGTTTGCCGGTGTGTTCTTTAACGATTCGGCTTGGGTTGGTACGCTCATGTATTTTGTGGGTATACTTGTTATACTTGGTTGCGCCCTTCTTGTAAACAAGCTAACGGGTAACGGTCGCAAAAAATCTTACTTTATCATTGAACTCCCTGAATATAAGGCTCCAAGCTTAATAGGTGCGACTAAATCAATGCTTGCGCGCGGCTGGTCTTATATAGTAAAAGCAGGTACTGTAATACTCGTTTGTAACTTTGTTGTACACCTTATGCAAACCTTTGACTGGTCGTTTAAGGCTGTTGATGCAAGCCAATCTATTTTGCGCGATGTTGCAACACCGTTTGCCTACCTTTTAGCGCCTATGCTGGGCGTTGTTGCCTGGCAGCTTGCCGCGGCAACAATTACAGGGTTTATAGCAAAGGAAAATTTAGTTGGTACAATCGCCGTTTGCTACGGCATAACTAACTTTATTAACACCGAAAGTCTTATTTTAGAAAACGGTTCAACCGAGGTTGCTATGATTATGCGCATCACAAAAATTGCGGGCCTTGCATTTTTGATGTTTAACCTGTTCTCTCCACCGTGCTTTGCGGCAATCGGTGCAATGCACGCCGAAATTAAAGACAAAAAATGGTTCTGGGGTGGCATTGGCTTACAGCTTTCAGTTGGCTTTGTGCTTGGCTTTTTAACCTATTTTGTTGGGACTTTATTAACGGGTGCAAAATTTGGCGAGGCTTGGATGCCAATACTCGGCTTTGTAATCACTATTTTAATCGTTGGTGCTATTACCTTACTTATCATAAGGAAAAATAATCAGCTCCGCGCAAATGAAAAGGCATAAATTTTACGGCTATGGAAAAGGAAATAATAGCATTACTTATAATTGCGGCAATCGTTTTAGGTGCGCTCGTATTTATCTATATATCTAAAAAAAGGGGCAACAAATGTGTAGGTTGCCCCAACGCAAAATCGTGTAAGTACGCTAAAAAAGGCGGCTGTCATTGCGCTCAAAGCGATTTTAGCGACACAGATGAGGACTAAAAGCCTTAAAATCATACCAAACCAACACTTTAAAGGCGGTGCTTTATGAAATATCACGAATCGCAAGAAATGTACCTTGAAACCATATATTTGCTCAAAAAAGGGCAAAAAACGGTACGCTCTATTGACGTTGCAACAGAGCTTAAATATTCGCGCCCAAGCGTGTCGCGTGCAGTTAGCTTATTACAGGCAAACGGCTTTATAACGGTTGATAAGGGCGGTGAAATTAACTTTACCCAAAGCGGTAAGGCGCGCGCTGAAGAAATTTACGAACGCCACCACGTTATAACCGAAGTTTTAATTAAGCTTGGCGCTGATAAGCTTACAGCTGAAGACAACGCCTGCCGTATCGAACACGTTATTACCGATAATCTTTTACAGGTTTTAAAGGAATTTAACAACAAATAAAGAAAAAGCGCCCGTTGACGGGCGCGTTTTTTTATTGCTATTTAATTAAATTTTCTGTTTTGGTGTCATATAAAAGCGCTCTACCGTGTTTGATAGCAAGGCTTAATTTTTGACCTTCTTCAGCCTTTAAAAAGGCACTAAATTTAAGAGCTTTTTCGCTTGCGTTTGAGTAAACCGTGCAAAGGCTTAAATCTTCGGTTATGCTTTCGCAAGATTCTACCGTTACGTCTAACTCACCGTGCTCGCTTACTTCAAGGTCTTCAGCCCTAAATGCTAAAGTCACGTTTCTACCTGAATTAGCGTATTCTTTTAAAACGCCTTCAGATAGCTGGTTGTCAATTTTAACCTTTAAGCCTTCGGTTAAAGCGTATAAAACGTTGTCTTCACTAACCAATTTTGCTGGCAATAAATTGATGCTTGGAACACCAAAATACGTGGCTATAGGCAGGTTATTGGGGGTATCGTAGATTTCAATAGGCTTTGCGTACTGGGTTAATTCGCCGTCTTCTAAGAACATAATTTTATCGGCAATAACAAGCGCTTCAGCACCGTTTTTGGTTACGTAAATAAAGTTGATGTTAAGGCGTTTGTTAAGTTTAGCAATTTCAGTAACAAGCTCTGCCCTTAAGCCTTGTTCTAAACCTTCAAGTGGCTCGTCTAAAATAATAAGCTTTGGCTCTCTTGCAATAGCGCGCCCTAAAACCACGCGTTGCTTTTGCCCTGCTGTTAAGTTTTTAGCCTGGCGTTGCAAATATTGGGTTAAGCCCAAAATTTTAGCGGCTTCTTTTACGCGTTTGTCAATTTCTTCCTTGCTGGCCTTTCTTATCTTTAAGCCCTGCGCCATATTATCGTAAACGGTAAGCTGTGGATAAATTGCAACGCTCTTTAATACGATTGCAATATCCCTGTCCTTTGGCTCTAACTTATTGATAACAACACCGTCCATTACGATTTCGCCCGAGTCAACCGTGTCAAGACCACAAATGGTACGTATAAGCGCTGATTTACCCGATTGGCTTGCGCCTACGACAGCAGTTAATTCACCGTGTTCAATTTGAGCAGTAAGGTTTTTAACGGCAAGCTTGCCACTATACTTTTTGCAAAGATTGTTAATAAGGATTTTTGACATAACTTCTCCCTAAAGACTGCCCTTTAAAGGCAGTTTTTTGCGCTTTAACGCAAAAAATAGCGTGTTTGATTGATTTTCTATATTATTGTAACAAGTTTTTTAAAAAAATTCAAGTTATAGATTGTAATTATTTGCTTTTTTATTGATAATCTTGCTTGTTTTATTATTTTTGATTTGCTATAATACGTATATGAGCGAAATTTACAAGGCTTTTAATTGGTAAAACCTTGTAACGCGCAAGACAAAAATTAGATTTCAAATATCAAACCAAATCTTTATTTTTAATAAAATAAGTATATGAGAAGTAACTAAAACTTGAGCTTTTCGTTTAAAAAGGTCAAATAATCGACCTATAGGCCGACTTTTTAAAAATTATAATATTTTAGGTGTACTATGAGCAACGATTTTTACGGATATTTAAAAAGGATGAAATACATCAAACGCTGGTCGTTGATGCATTCAACTTTGGAAGAAAACGATATGGAACACACTATGGAAGTTACCATCATCGCCCATTCATTAGCGCTTATCGGCAATAAAAAGTTTGACAAAAATTACGATGTAAACAAGGTTTTGACTTACGCTTTATACCACGAGTGCAGTGAAGTTATCACAGGCGATTTGCCAACTCCCGTTAAATACTTCAACCGTGAAATCAACACTGCGTACAAGGACCTTGAGCTTGGCGCGTGCAAAAAGCTTATCTCCACTTTAGATGACGACCTTGCGCCCGAGTACGAAAAATGTCTTTTACCCGACAAAAATAGCCCCGAGTACGCAATAGTAAAATATGCCGACAGGATTTCAGCATATATTAAATGTATTGATGAAGTCAACGCTGGCAACAAAGAATTTAAAAAGGCGCATATATCAATCGGGAAAGACGTTAAGTCTATCAACAGTCCTGAAGTTAAATATTTTATTGATAACGTATTACCTGCCTTTACAAAAAGCCTTGACGAGCTTGACTGATTTATCTTCAGTTTGCTTCGTTGCTTAAGGCTAATAAATTACGCATTACGCTTCTCATATAATATTAAGGTGAAATATGAATTTATTTAGTAGTAAAGCAAAAATAGATATGCTAACGCCACCACTTTTAAAAAAGATGGTGTTGTTTGCCCTGCCCGTTTTACTGACTAACGTTTTACAGCTTTTATACAACCACGCCGACCAGATTGTAGTTGGACAATACAACGGTACTACGGCGTTTGCAGCTATCGGCTCAACGGGCTCGCTTGTGCACCTTATAATCAATATTTTTATGGGGATTTCAGTTGGCGTAAACGTTGCCGTTGCACACAAGCTTGGCGCAAAAAAGATTGACGACGCTGAAAAGATTTTACATACTGCCATAATTTTTGCAGTTATCGGTGGCTTGCTTGTCGCAACTGTTGGCGTTTTGTTTTGTAAGACCTTTTTAAGGTGGATGAAAAGCCCTGCCGACGTTATAGACCTTTCTTCGCTATATCTAAAAATTTATTTTTTAGGTGCGCCCTTTAACCTTTTATATAACTTTTGCGCTGCAGCAATGCGCGCTAAAGGTCAATCGCAAAAGCCACTTGTCTTTTTAGCAATTTCAGGGGCGTTAAACGTTGCTCTTAACTTGGTTTTCGTGCTCGTTTTCAATATGAGCGTAGCTGGCGTTGCCCTTGCAACGGTAATCTCACAAGTGTTATCGGCTGTGCTTGCGATAATTTCGCTATCCAAAGACGACGGTGGTTGCAAATTATCGTTAAAGAAACTAAAATTCGACTCAAAATCATTTTTAACCATTGCTAAAATAGGTTTCCCTGCCGGCATACAAAGCTCGGTCTTTTCAATTTCAAACGTACTTATCCAATCAACGATAAACAGCTACGGCTCGGTTGTTATGGCAGGTAATACGGCAGCGCAAAACGTTGAAAGCTATCTACACTCAACGGCGCAGGCAGTTTATCAGTCGGAGCTTGCGTTTATCGGTCAAAACTACGGTGCTAAAAAACCTAAAAACATCAAAAAAATTATATTCAATTCCTATATGATGCTGATTATGGCAATGGCTGTTTTATGTAGCTTCGTGCTTATTTTTGACGATACCGTATTGCGTATTTTCAACCCCGACCCCGCCGCCATTGAAGCGGCTAAAAACAGGCTGTTTATAAACTGTGGTTTTTACGTCTTGTTCGGTGCAATGGACCTTGCCGTTGGTATCATGCGTGGGCTTGGCTATGGTGTTACGCCTATGTTTATCGCGCTTATAGGCGTGTGTGGAACAAGACTTGTTTGGCTTGCGTTTATCTATCCAATCGCACCGTCATTACAGCTTTTATATATATCCTACCCAGTATCGTGGGCGCTTACCTTGATGGCGCATCTTACAAGCTTTTTATTAGTAAGGAAAAAGATTTTTTTAAAGCTAAAACCCCCGTTAACCGACCTATAGGCCGACTAAATATTAAAACGACAATACAAAATAATAAAATAACGGCTTTGCAAAAATGCTTTGCAAAGCCGTTTTAGTTTAACTTTTTAGCCGTTAAATCTTCCACCTTCTTTGGTTAAGGTGTAAACACGGTTTATAAGCTCTTTTGATAAATAATCCTTTTTAGCCTGCCAGGTCCAGTTGCCTTCGGCAAAGCCCGGTGAGTTCATACGCGCAGAGTTATCTAAATGCATATAGTCAATCATAGGCACCATTGATAAGTTTGCACGGCTTTGATGCGCGAACAAAATTATCGCGTCAACGGGCGCTTGACCTTCTTTAATCGGGCATTCCTTTAAAAAGCGTTCCCTTGCCTTACCTTCAACGTTTTCAGCCCAGGTAACCGTAGCGTCGCTATCGTGCGTGCCCGTGTAAACCACGCAGTTATCGGTTACGTATTCGCGTGGTAAAAACTCGGAATCGTCGTCGTAAAAGGCAAACTGCAAAGGCTTCATACCAGGATAACCGGTTTCTTGTAAAAGCTCCACAACGTCAGGGGTTATAAGCCCTAAATCTTCAGCGATAACCTTAAGCGTTGGCACTTTTTCACGGATTACCTTGAAAAGCTGTTTGCCGACGCAGGGTTGCCACCAGCCGTTGCGCGCAGTCGGCTCGCCAAATCTGATACAGTAATACCCTGCAAAGCCCCTGAAATGGTCGATGCGCAAAATATCGTACATCTTTAAAGAATGGCTTGTGCGTTTTACCCACCACTTAAAGCCGTCTTCAAGCATTTTGTCCCAATTATAAATCGGGTTACCCCAAAGCTGGCCGTCGATTGAAAACCCGTCCGGTGGGCAACCTGCAACCAAGGTGGGGTTTAAATTTTCGTCAAGCATAAAGGCTTGCGTGTCAGACCAAACGTCAACGCTATCGTAAGCAACGTAGAT
>JAZTYT010000121.1:0-8666 GCA_045637045.1 Christensenellaceae bacterium
ACGCAACGCGTTTAAAACAACGTCTTGCCCTAAGCGAGCCCTTTTGAATAAAATTAAGCAAAAACGCTTGATAAATTATGCCAAACATTATAAAATGAATACAAGAACTATAAAAGGTGTAAAAATGAAAGCATCAACGCAAAAAACAGTCGGTATGGAATCTTTGACCGAGCTTTATCGCATTGGCTACGGTCCGTCAAGCTCACACACGATGGGCCCGGAGATGGCTGTAAAATTATTTTCCCAAAAGAACCCAACTGCCGACGGGTTTAAGGTTTTATTATACGGCTCGCTTTCCAAAACGGGCAAGGGCCACGGGACTGACGTAGTAATCAAAAAGACGCTTGCACCCAAGCCCTGCACCGTTGAGTTTACCGACGCCCAAAACCTGCCCCACCCCAACACGATGGACGTTTTTGCCCTGAAAAACGGGCAAGTGATTGACAGTGCGCGCGTGATTTCGGTTGGTGGCGGAAGAATCAAGTTTGACAATTCCCCCCTTGGCGTTGCGCCAATCGTTTACCCACACCAAAGCTTTAACGAGATTAGGGATTATTGCGTAAAAAACAACTTGCGCCTTTGCGAGTACGCCGAACAAATTGAAGGCAAGCAAATACGCGACTATCTTTTAAAGTGCTGGGCGCAAATGAAAACGGCAATCAAAGAAGGCATTGAAAAGGAAGGCGTGCTCCCAGGTGGGCTTAACGTTGCAAGAAAGGCAAAGACCCTTTACACTATGCATAAGGACAACGAAGCGCCTGAAGTTGGCGAAAGCCGTTTGGTGTGCGCTTACGCCTTTGCAGTTTCCGAGCAAAACGCCGCGTATGAAAAAATAGTAACTGCCCCAACGTGTGGCGCGTCGGGTGTTTTGCCTGCGATTTTATACTACCACCAGCACAGAAACAATTATACCGACGAGCAGGTTGTAAACGCCCTTTTAACAGCAGGCATTATTGGTAACCTTATCAAGACCAACGCTTCAATTTCAGGCGCTGAATGTGGTTGCCAGGCGGAAGTTGGAACGGCGTGCGCAATGGCGGCCGCTGCTCTTTCAGAGCTTTTGGGCCGTGACCTTGACAAGATTGAGTACGCGTCTGAAATCGCCATTGAGCACCATTTAGGGCTTACCTGCGACCCAATATGTGGGCTTGTGCAAATACCTTGCATCGAGCGTAACGCCGTTGCAGCCATAAGGGCGATAAACGCAGTTATGCTATCGGGCTTTTTATCGGAAACGCGTAAAATATCCTTTGATAAGGTTGTAAACGCTATGAAGGAAACTGGCCACGATATGTCTTCAAGATACAAAGAAACGTCAGAAGGCGGTCTTGCAAAGATTGAAATAAGATAAGAAAAAACACTTGCGACAAAGCAAGTGTTTTTTTAATGAATAATGAATAATTAAGAATTGTGGTCAGTTTGCTTGGCCTTGCCAAGCAAAGCCTTATTTAAATTATAAAAGCAAACTTAGGGCAAGTGTTGTTAAAACCATTGAGAGTATAGGGCGAAACGTTGTTGAGTGCTGTGTTTGACTACCTTTTGAAATTACACCATACTCAAACTCATAGATTTTAAGGTCGCTTATGTGCCAAGTTTGACTACCTTTTGAAATTACACCATACTCAAACACGCTAAAGCGAATAATCGAATTTTTTAATGTTTGACTACCTTTTGAAATTACACCATACTCAAACCATTAAGCCGTCTTTCTTAACAAGGATAGCGTTTGACTACCTTTTGAAATTACACCATACTCAAACCAACGATAATGTAGGCGAGTATAACATAGGGTTTGACTACCTTTTGAAATTACACCATACTCAAACAAGAATCCTTTAATCATTGATAGCAACAACGTTTGACTACCTTTTGAAATTACACCATACTCAAACTTCAAGGAATATAACATCGTACTCCGCACCGTTTGACTACCTTTTGAAATTACACCATACTCAAACATCAAATACTATAGCAAAAATTACAACTGAGTTTGACTACCTTTTGAAATTACACCATACTCAAACAAGTTCAGCCTTAATGGTGTCATAATCGGCGTTTGACTACCTTTTGAAATTACACCATACTCAAACGCAGAAAACAATTTAGGCGACACCGTACCTGTTTGACTACCTTTTGAAATTACACCATACTCAAACATGCAGACAGGGGTACTTATTGGGAACTAAGTTTGACTACCTTTTGAAATTACACCATACTCAAACTTGCTTTGTTTCGGTTGCTTTGTTTGGCTTGTTTGACTACCTTTTGAAATTACACCATACTCAAACCAGTCGCCGGCTGTCTCTTTTTAGTTTCGAGTTTGACTACCTTTTGAAATTACACCATACTCAAACACCGTTTAAGTGCTTTATTTATTGCACAAAGTTTGACTACCTTTTGAAATTACACCATACTCAAACCGGCCGTTAGTCGTTCTTTTCTAAAATCTTGTTTGACTACCTTTTGAAATTACACCATACTCAAACACCACACCACTTACACAATCAAAAATACCAGTTTGACTACCTTTTGAAATTACACCATACTCAAACCTCAAAATTTGAGTATTTTTACGCACCACACGCATTAATTTCAAAAGGTAATAGTGTAACTACATATTTATTTTAACATAAAATTAAATTTTAAACAACAAATTGACAAAAGTCTTTATCACAAACGGTAATGACTTCCGTATCTAATTTATCCCTTACGGTATTTTCAAGTAGTAATAATGAGACGTCTTCTAACGCACATTCCTTATAAAAGGTTAAAAGCTCGTCATTAGATAAAAAACATTTTAAGTTTACGAAAATAAAAAATTTGACTTTTACAAGGCGCGCATAAACTTGCACGTAATTTACAAGGCGCGCTAAAAACGTTTCTTTTTCTTCCTTTATGGATATACCAAAAGCTTTAAAAAGCATAGTGATATCGCCTTCTGCGTTATAATCCATTTCAAAATCAATACTTGCGTTTACCTTGTCCCAAAAAGAAAATATACGTTGCGTAAGGTCAGCATACTCTACTAATAGTTCTTTGTCAACAAGGGTTTTTATTTCTTGCAAGAACACCTGTTGCGTTTTTTTGTCGTTATAAGATAACTGATAATAATTATCTACTAATTTTATGCTTTTAAACGGAACTTCTTTATCCTTTTTATATAGTGAAAAACCTCCTTCTCCACCTTCCGTTTGTTCTTTTAATTGCGTATAATAGTTATAAAATTTGGTGGGGTCTTCAAAAACAAGTACGCTTATAAAATCTGGAGAAATATTAATTGGCGTTTCTAAATCATAATGCGATAATATTGTCATAATATCACCAGCCTATCAGTACTATCAATAAATTCCTTTTGCCCTTCACCTGAAATAAATTCTATCTTTTCAAACTGCTTTTCGGTAACAACAAGCATTTGTACAAGCCCTTTTGCGGGCTTGTTTTTTCTTATAGTTTCCTTAATAACGTCCGCCGCCGTATTATTTAATGCTATTTTTGTATAAACCGATTCCTGCATCATCACGAACCCGTTTTTAATCAAAACTTTTCTAAATTTACGATATTCAGCCCTTTCGGAAGAGCTTTCCACGGGTAAATCAAAAAACACAACAACGCGCATATATCTATAACTCATAATTTTTAATCAAAGATACGTCGGCTTTTTCAAGCGCAGTAAACACGCTTTTTGCATATATGCCTATTGCGTCTGTTAATACACAGTTTACACCGTTTATTTTAACCGTACGATTTAAAATATCACAAAGCTTGTGCTTATAGTCGGGCGTAAGCATCTCATTGTCTTCCCCGTTAAAAACAGCTCGGTCAACTATGATTCTAAAAGGCTCCATCAAGTCACAGCTTAAGTTGTAGGCGTTAAACTCGTTTTTATGGCAAATGCCAAGCTGTGTATTATATCCGTCCCCAACAATTTCCCTATTAAAGGCAGATAAAATAATTGAATAGCCGTAATTAAGCGCTGAATTTATAAACGTATTATCACAACGCTTAAATTTTAAGCCAAATAGCGCGTCAAAATAGACCTTTGCAGCATGGCCTTCTCGGTTTGTTAAGTCACCGTCTATGATTTCTTCTAAATATCCTTTTAAAAGGGTTGCTTTTTCTGACTCAATCTCCTTTAAAAATAAATATTGGTGATGTATTTTAAGCTTAACTATATGTGCCCAAACGGACTGTTTTGCTCCTTCACTCCAGTTTATCTGCTTTTTTAATATACCACTGCAGTCATGCCTGTCGTGTAAGGCTAACAGCTGTGACTGCGGATTATGCTTTTCATCACAAAACACAATATTGACCTTTGCCTTTATAAGCTCACACAAAAGCGCCGCGGTTAAGGACACGGCCGTTGATTCTATTATAAGGGTTGAAATTTCCTTGATAAATATCTTTTTAATTTCTTCTCCCCTGCAAATTAGATAACCAAGCTTATATTCAAGCTTGCATCTTTTGCTTATAACAACAACGCGCCAACTCATAAAAAGCTTTTTACGTCAATCACCTTATGATAAAGTCCCGTTGGTGACTGTAATATTATTTTAACGTTTTTATCCTGTATTGCTTTGTTTGTTCTAATTGTGATAACTTTTGGGCCGTCAATCAGCTCAACATTTGCACTACAGGGCTTACATTGCATCAATTTTAATATTTCAAATAGAGCAACACATTGCTTCTCCAACGATAAAGTAATAAATTTATCCCTACCGTTAATTAACGTCTTTGCTTGGCTGCTTAAGGTTAATAACCCTTCATAAATTTTAGAAGAAAGCTTTTCCGTAAACGCATCGTAAAGCTTTAAATTGTCTTCGGCGTTAATATACTCGCTTACTGGTAAATCCTTGCGATAATACTTCTTTTTATCCCTGAAGCAATTAGCAATCTTTTTAAGATATTTTACTTGACTATCTTCTAATAAGAGTTGCGTTGCGTTACATAATATAATCCTGTCACCAGTTGTTCCCCTTATGTATGCGTACGTACCATCAATATTAAATAAGGTGTTCTTTTTTATTGTTTCAATTAAAATTTCAGGGTTTTTAAGGCCTAATACCTTTTCGCAATAATCAAGCTTTTCTTGCTTCGTTTTATATTTTTTATCTGCAAGTATTGAAACCGTTTCAAGCGTTAACAAAGTCTTACCCTTTTTGCCAACACTTTTAACAAGCATAAAGTATGCAGTTGAAGCACCTGTATAACCACCATATTTAGTAGTATCGTTAAGCGGGCCACTTTGCTTTAACGGTATAAGCGTAGCATTATCCTTTTGTGCAACTTGCAACGTCGCGTCAAACATTTTGCCCGTACCCATTGACGTAAATCTAACCACGCGACAGGTGTTCTTATTTACTATTGAATAAATACGGTTTTCATCGCCTGTCTTCCACGCGCCTTTGATATCATAATTTAAAAGTTTTGCTGGGTTATGGTGTTCAAAATTGTGCGTTTTAAAATAGACGGCTGCATTGTGGCCGTATTTTGTGTTATAAACGTTGCCTATTACTATATTAACGTAAGCGTCTTTTGCGTGATGTAAATCGTTTAATTCTCTCACCTTTATAAGCTTAATTCTATCTTTAAACTCTGTTGCGTTGCTTGCTTTAGCGTATACGATTTCTGTTTCAGGCAAAAGCTTTTTAAGTATTTGTGCCGCCGCCTTTGTGCTTTGGCGCGTTTCAACCAACTGGCGATTGATAAAATCAGCACACTCGTCTTCTGTAAGTGGGTGATTTCTCACCAAGCGTTCAAATTTAGCGCGCGTAATTAAATCGTGCTTCAAAAGGGTTTCCCAGAATCCACGCATTTTATGCTGTACGTCTATAGGCAATGGATAAACGTCTCTTTTTTCTGATTGGTTAGTTGTTTTATTTACCAAAACCCTGTTATCCAAACTATCGTCTTTAATTTTTGACTGTGGATAAATATGGTCGATATCATAAACGTTTACTTTAAATATATCATCAAACTTGATAGAGTCGCCCGTATACATATCTCGGCCCATTTGCGTATAGTAAAAATAAACTTTATCACTATTAAAAACTGTGTCGTCTAATTGTTCTATCTCTTTTTTCCATTCACGACTTTCGCCCTTAATATCAGTGTATAGGTTGATTAAACGCTGTTTTCTTGTAACTGTGCGATTACCTTTTTTAGTTTCGCCTTCACCACGCGCCATTTCTATAAAGACCTTTTTTGGTGGTTGCTTCATTGCTTTTGTTACTTCTTTAACAATGCTTACCGTGCGCCAAATTGCCCTTTTAACCGATGGTGAACAATATAACTCGTCAATGGTTTTATACGTAACTTTTCCATCAACGCTACTGCTATCGTTTATTTCGTCAATGGCTTCTTTATAGCCGTGCGACAATGAAAGTAACTGCATAAAGTTTTCACTACCCACGCGCATCTTTTCTATAATCGACAATAAAACGCCGTCTTCATCAACGTCATCTGGACAATTTGCGCTATAAACTTCTGTGAGTAACTTTTTGGAAAGCCTTCCCCATTTATTATAATTAAGCCCTTTTAATCTTAATATTTGCTCGTCAGTTAATAATTTGCCATATTTGGTCTTAATCAGTTTTTGCAACCTGTTTTTATCAGAAATTATAGTTATCCAAAGAATAATTTCTTCACACATTTGGCTATTGGTATCAACCAAATCACCAACAACGTTTTTAAAATCAATATAAGAAGATAAACTGCTTGTAAAATCACCGTCTATACCGCTAATTATGTTATCAGTTTTTTCTTCTCGGCTGATAAGCCCTGCCTTCACCAATTCTTCAACGCATTTTTTACGCGTTACTTTTTTATGCGTTTTTGCGTAATTTAAAATTATTTGTTTTGCTTGTGGGATCTTTTCACCGTTAACTTTAAGATTGTTTAATTCATTTAAGAATACAAACTCACTATAAAGTAACGAGCTTTGTGGTAAAACGTCTTCACCAACTAAATAGGTGCATTTATTGGTCATCTTTTGAATAAATCTTTCTTCAGATTTATCCTTATCCACAACTGCGTCAAAATTCCAAGGCGTTATTTTTGTTGCTTCCTGTCCTTCACGTTTTACCATCCAGGAACATTTTGTTTGGTTTGTTGTGAAAGGACCAACGTAATAAGGCACTCTAAAGGTCATTAGCTTTAAAATCTTTTCGCTAATGGTATAACCTTGTGACTCACTTTTTAAGAACGGATATTTACTTTGTGCCGTTTTTAAGATTGCTTCTAATTCGTTAAGATGCGCCTGATATGGTATAACGCCGTTTTCACTAGAAATTTGTTTGGGCATAAAAGTGCCCTTTTCGATTTTGTCTAATATGGTTTCATCAGTAACGCCGATAGTTTTTCTTAAAAAGTCATAAAAATCTTGCTTACTGCAATGGCTATAGCTTTTTTGCCTATCCATACCTATGTATGCGGCATAATTATTAACTTTTTCTTTTCTTCTGAAAACTTGTTTGTATTTGTCAGGACAATTATTTTTAATATAGGCTTTTAGCATAGCCAAATCTTCTTTATGGGCTTCATAAAGATTTACTTTTGCTTGCGAAATATACTTATGGCCGTGCAAAATGCCGTCTAACACAGCTAAATCGTATATGGATTTCAAAGCATTTATAATAACTATTTGTTCTTCTCCCAATACGGCTTCAGCTTTTAATATATTTTCTTCGTACTTATTATCGCTAAACGAAAGTTTCTCAATTTCGCCATTGTAATCCTGAATATTAAATAAATCTTTAATAACAAAAGTCGTGCCAGATAAAGCCTTGCTTATAGCAATGCGTTGCTTGTTTTTGTTTGCGCCTATAACAAGGGCAATTTGTTTTTGCTTATCACTTGAACGCAATTCTTTATTGATAAGTAAACTAAAAATTTCTTCGATATTATTTATATCCGAATAATTTTCATCGATTAACGCAAACGTTATATTTAATTTTTCAAATGCGTCGATTAAATAAGTTTTATCGCCAATGCTAAAATCTCGTCCTTCAAACAAAAAATGTCCACGATTTTTAATAATATGATGCACGGCTAAATAAAGTAGCCTTATATCGTCTGGCGCGTTAGTTATTAAATTATTGCGCAAATGGAAAATTGTAGGATATTTTTTATGATAATCCTTATCCTTAAAGTTTTTATCTGCAAACAAAATATTTTTTGTTGATATCTTTGAATCTTTATCTTCCAGCAAAAACTGGCTATTGTTAAGCCTTATAAAAAACGTGGGGTCAATTTTCGCAATTTCATCAGCAAAAAGTTCCTGCAAAAGCATAAGGCGATGATGAACACGCGCAAGTCTTCTACGGGAAGTTCTATACCCCCTACGCTCAGCCGCAGTTGTGGCTTCGTCAAACAAGTAAGTTCCCCAATAATCTTTACCACGAACTTTAACAAGGTTGTAATCACAATCAGTAACTGCCCAACCGATAGATTCCGTACCAACGTCTAAACCTAAATAATAATTTTTTTGCATAAACTCTTGACAACTCCCGTTTTATGTTATACAATGTAATTACAAAGGCTGACTACCTTTTGAAATTACACCATTAGTTCAAATAAAATTTTTTCACACCGCCGTTCTTACGGTTATGTACGATGTACATGCACAAAGCCCCTTTCAATAAGGGGGTTTTTTGTTTTATTATATATCA